>JALCDF010000001.1 GCA_022641375.1 Megasphaera sp.
TAAAGTAATGAATAACTCTACAGAATGTGAGGTTAACTATGGAAAAAATAGCCATCATCGATATGGGATCCAACTCCATCCGGTATGTTTCTATACAAATCGCCGATAATACATCGTATTCTTTTCTGAATCAGGAAAAAGAAGCGATCCGTCTGGGCCATGGGCTGAGCCAGACGGGGAGGCTCAGTGAAGCCGGCATGGAGCGGGCTATGGTTTGTCTCCGCGTATACAAACATATGATGGAAGTGTCAGGCATCCATACCTGTCTGGCTGTCGCCACGGCAGCTGTCCGTAACGCTTCCAATGGGTCCGAATTCTTACAACGGATCCATAAAGAAACGGGAATCCAGATGGATGTCATCACGGGAGAACGGGAAGCATACCTCGGATATCTCGGCGTCATCAACACGATTGCGTTAAAAGACTGCCTGATTTTCGACTTGGGCGGTGCCAGTGTGGAACTGTCACTAGTCCATGACGGGAAAGCCCGGCATTCCATTTCCATCCCCATCGGGGCTGTCACCCTGACTGAAAAATTTTCTCTCCAGGGCAATTCCGAAGAAAGCAGCCTGCAAAATTGCCTCAAGTATATCCACAAAAAGATATCAGCGGTTTCCTGGCTGCAACATGTCAATATTCCCCTCGTTGGCATCGGCGGTACAGCCCGTAACTTTGCCAAGATGGACCAAAAAGCCACGAATTATGAATTATCGAAGATCCATAATTATATCCTGCCGTATCAAAATTTTGCGGACCTGTATCAGGAAATCACGACGCGGTCCGCTGCCAACCGCAAGAAAATCCCCGGCCTGTCCAAGGACCGGGCCGATCTGATTGTTGCCGGTGCCGCCGTCATCCAGACGTTGTTCTCCATTGCCGGCAGTAAAAAAATCATCGTCAGCGGCTGCGGTCTGCGGGAAGGGTTATTCTTTGAATATTATCATAAGAAATATTATGACGGTGATTCCCGCGTCAACGATATCCTCGCATTCAGCATCCATAACTTTATCGGTACCATCGGCAGCAGCTTCAATTGTGCCCATTCCACGCAGGTAGCCCGGATTACGGATATGCTCTTCGATCAGCTCCGGGATTTGCACGGCTACGGGGACCGGGAACGCCTGTTGCTCCATACGGCAGCACAACTCCATGATATCGGCAAAATCATCAATTTCTATAACCATGCCCGTCATTCGGCATTCATGATTGGCCATGCCTCATTGTATGGCCTGACACAGAAGGAACAAATCATTTGTGGCTTTATCGCCGGTTTCCATCACGGCATCAACCGCAAGACTTTCCGGGCCTATCGCTATGCCAATATGTGCACCCCCGAAGAATGGGATATGATCCGTAAACTCTCTACTCTCCTGGCCCTGGCCGAAGCCTCGGATATGACCTATGAACAGCTGGTCACCGATATCCATTCTACTACCGCAAAAAATGTAGTCGTCCTCGTCCTGACAACCACTCCCGGCGCTACGTATACGGCCGTGGAATATGAAATGAAACAACTGGAAAAACAATTCAAAAAAGAATTCGGTGCCTCTCTCCTGTTGGTATGGAAATAATCCGGCCCGATGATAAAAACAACACTTCTCCGTTTCGACACAGAGAAGTGTTGTTTTTTTCTTTACAATATATTACCGGATGGATACCTTTTCACCGGCAAGGATTTTCTTCATCGTCCGGGCCGGGCACATCTTACCACACATCGTGCATGTCCCTTCACATTCCGGTTTGCTCGATTCATAGTAGTCGCGGGCTTTCTTCGGATCGATAGCCAAATCGATCATGGTATCGAAATCGACGTTGACGCGGGCCTTGCTCATGGCGTCATCCCAATCCTGCGCACCGGGGATACCTTTGGCCAAATCCGCTGCATGGGCAGCGATGCGGGTCGCGATGATCCCGTTTTTAACATCTTCTACACTAGGCAGGCGCAGATGTTCCGCCGGGGTGACATAACACAAGAAATCCGCTCCGCAGGAAGCGGCAATCGCGCCGCCAATGGCACTGGTAATATGATCGTATCCGGGAGCAATATCCGTAACCAATGGGCCGAGGACGTAGAACGGCGCTCCGTGGCAGAGACGTTTTTCAATCTTCATATTCGCCGCAATTTCATTGAGGACCATATGACCCGGCCCTTCGATCATGACCTGTACATTGTGTGCCCAGGCCCGTTTGGTCAATTCACCGAGAGTAATCAATTCTTCGATCTGCGCAGCATCCGTCGCGTCATGCGTGCAGCCGGGACGGCAGGCATCGCCGAGACTCAACGTTACATCATATTTTTCGCAGATGTCGAGGAGACGGTCATAGTGTTCGTAGAACGGATTTTCTTTGCCATTCATTTCCATCCAGGCAAACAACAAGGATCCGCCGCGGGATACGACATTGGTCAGACGGGGATTGGCTTTGATCCGTTCTGCCGTCTTGCGGTTCATACCGCAATGAATCGTCATGAAATCGACGCCGTCTTCAGCATGCTGTTCCACGACGGAGAAAAATTCATCTTCCGTAATATCTACCAGGTCTTTATCCAGCATACCCACGGCATCATACATAGGAACCGTACCGATCATGGCCGTAGACATGCCCACGAGCTTGCGGCGGAATTCTCTGGTCTTGCCGAAATTACTGAGGTCCATGATGGCTTCTGCTTTCATATCAATCGCGCTCTGGACTTTCTGTAATTCTTCTTCATGATTATTGTGTTCCGGTGATACGCCGAGATTGACGTTAATTTTGGTACGGCAATTCTGTCCGACCGCTTCCGGTGACAATGCCGTATGCAGTCTGTTAGCCGGAATGGCAATCTTACCTGCGGCGATGAGTTTCATGAGGTCATCCATCCGCATGTGTTCCTTGGCTGCGACGATTTTCATCTGTGACGTGACGATGCCTTTGCGTGCTGCATCCATCTGTGTTGTGTAATCCATTCGTACATCCTCCTAAACATATAGTAACCACTAAGTATCATTGTCCCTATCCATTGATCTGCCTGCCGATGTTCCCATCAGTAAGACAGCTCTTCCGGGGATCCGGCCCGGATGGATATGCAGACAACAAAAAAGCTTACCGCCGCTGAGCAGGTAAGCTTTATACTCCAGTTGCTTCCCTACGCCGGCATTACCCGTATCAGGTTAAAGGGTCGAATCTCAATTCTCTCAGCCTTGCGGCTCCCCTAGCTTCTATTCATCTTTGTTCATTATAGTACTTTCACAGTTTAAATGCAATGTAGAAAAGGCAGTTACATTCGTTGTTGGTTGTTGGTTGTTAGTTGTTGTTGTTCGTTGTTGGTTCTTTGAAAGGCGGTTCTTAAAAAATCACTTTTTCTTTATAAGAACCAAGAACTGCCTTTACAACAACCAATAACTGCCCTTCCAACAACCAATAACCGCCTTTACAACAACCAACAACTACTTTAAATCCGCCAATTTCGTAATAGACGGCGTATCACCGCAGACTGCACAGTGGCTGTTGCGATTGATGTTTATTTTGCGCATTTCCATGGTAAGGCCATCGTAAATCAGCATACTTCCCGTCAACAGCTGTCCTATGCCCAACACATACTTCACGGCTTCCGTCGCCTGGATCGTACCGATAGTACCTGCCGCGGCGCCGAAAACCCCCACTTCTTTAGCAGACGGTACGTCCCCTTCCGGCGGCAGCGTCTCGAAAACACAGCGATAACAGGGGCCCTGTCTGGGAACATAGGTCATGGTCTGGCCGCCGAAACGGATGACACCGCCATGAGAAAACGGTTTATGCAACAACACGCAGGCATCATTGATCAAAAATTTTGCCGGGAAATTATCCGTGCAATCGATGACAAAATCATAGTCACGATCCCGGATAATATCAGCGATGGTATGAGAATCGATATATTCATGATAAGGGATGATACTGACATCCGGATTAAGCTGGCCAATCCGTTCCCGGGCCGACACTACTTTGGCCGTCCCGACAGCCGGCATAGAATGGATAATCTGACGCTGCAGATTAGATACGTCGACGACATCATTGTCGATGATGCCGATAGTCCCCATACCTGCCGCCCCTAAATACAGTATGGCCGGCGATCCCAGGCCGCCGGCACCGATGACCAGTACCTTACTTTGCAATAATTTTTCCTGCCCGGTCCGGCCTATCTCTTTCAATACCAGATGACGGCCATATCGTTCTTCCTGTTTCTCTGTCAATGCCATGATATCTATCCTCCTGCTCTGTCTCCTTAATCTATACTGAAATGGTAAGCTATCGTGCTGGATTTGTCAAGAGTCATCGAAAAGAAATGTACTTTCATGATATAATAACAAAGAAATATATATTGATCAGGAGGTTTGTATGGAAAATATATGTATCGGCATTGCCATCCCGTTCCTGGGCACTGCGTTGGGAGCAGCTTGCGTATATGCGTTAAAAGAAGAAATCAGTCCGCTGCACATCCGCGGCCTGTCCGGCTTTGCCGCCGGCGTCATGGTAGCCGCTGCCATATGGAGCCTGCTGATTCCATCTATGGAAGAATCGGCGGACCTGGGCACCTGGGCATTCGTCCCCGCCGTCATCGGTTTTTGGCTGGGCATCCTGATGCTCATTTGCTTCGACCATATTATCCCCCATCTTCATCTGGGCAGTGACACGCCGGAAGGACCGCGCAGCCGACTGGCCAAGACAACGATGCTGGTCCTGGCTGTTACCTTGCATAACATTCCCGAAGGCATGGCCGTCGGCGTCGTATTCGCCGGCTGGCTGTCGGGGCAGGAAGGCATTTCTCTGGCCGGTGCCATGGCCTTGTCCATCGGTATCGCAATTCAAAACTTTCCCGAAGGGGCTATCGTCTCCATGCCATTGGTCACCAACGGATACAGCCGCTTCAAAGCCTGCGGCGCCGGCATCCTGTCCGGTGCGGTGGAACCGCTTGGTGCGGTCATCACCATCCTTCTCACCAGTCTGGTCGTTCCTATTCTGCCCTATCTCCTCAGTTTTGCTGCCGGAGCGATGATGTATGTCGTCGTCGAAGAACTGATACCGGAAATGGCAGCCGGCGAACATTCTCACATCGGTCCCCTCTCCTTTGCCGTCGGTTTCACCCTGATGATGGCACTGGACGTCGCCTTGGGCTGATTTTGATTATCCCGAAAAAAAGACGATACCTGCGGTCTTCCACACGGTATCGTCTTTTTATCATGTATACAATTATACAATTGCTGAAAGGTATGTTCCTACATGCTGGCTACATCGATCACTTTACCCGGATTCATGATATTATTCGGATCCAGTGCCTTTTTAATGGCCGCAATCATCTTTAATTCACCTGCCGGCGTGCATTTGGCAAATTCTTCGACTTTTTTGAATCCGATACCATGTTCACCAGACATCTTGCCACCCAATGCATAGACACGGGGGAACAAATCGGCATGGAATGCTTTGATTTTTTCATACCATTCTTTTGGTGACATTCCGTTGCGGTTCAGTGGCAGCACATGGATATTGCCATCACCGATATGTGCTACGGTGACACAATATAGATCGTATTTTTCACGAAGTTCCGGGATTTGTTTGGTGATAGCGGGAATCTTATCCAGCGGTACGACGAAATCTTCGGTCTGGAACATCTTGTCTACGTCACGGGCTGCTTCCGCAAACTGTTTGCGGACTTTCCAAATCCGTTTATCCGCTTCGAATTCATCGACGGAGCCATTTGCTTCTGCCAAATCGCAAAGTTTTTCCATTTTATTATCCAGGTCGTTTTCATTGAAGGCTTCCACGGTCACGATGACGTAATCACAGCCGTCGGCAACATGGGGCATGGTCATATCCAGGAATTTACAAGTCATGACCAGGGCTTCATTGTCCATGAATTCAATGCTCGTCGGATCAATGCCGGCCTTGAGGATTTTATTCGGCAGTGCAAACGCTTCTTCATCGCTGTTGAACACACAAACCATATTGAAATTATACGGCGGCAGCGGACGGAGCTTGACTGTCACTTCCGTAATGATGCCCAGGATTCCTTCGGAACCGGCCATCAATTGTTCCAGACAAAGACCGGTGGAACATTTTTGCAGGCGGGCACCGACATCGACGATATCACCGGTAGGCGTAACGACTTTCAGGCTGTAAATCTGATTGCGCGTCGTGCCGTATTTGACAGCTTTATTGCCGCCGGCATTGTTCGCTACATTGCCGCCGATCTGACAGCTTTCGGAACTGGACGGGTCGCCGGCATAGAGCAGATTATGTTTCCGTGCTTCTTCCTGGAGCTGTCCCGTATATACGCCGGTCTGACAAACAGCGTACATGTTATCGGCATCGAATTCCAAGATCTGATTCATCCGTTGCAATTCGACGACGATGCCATGATATACCGGAATCGCACCACAGGCAACGCCGGAACCGGCTGACCGGGGTGTAATCGGTACCAGATACTGATTAGCCAATTTGACGATTTGGGCCACTTCTTCTGTTGTTCCCGGAAATACAACGACTTCCGGCTTACGGAAATAATATGAATTTCCTTCTTCATCGGTCTGATATTTTTCCAAACATTCTGCGTCGGTCTTGACGTGTTTTTCCCCTAATGCATTCCGTAAATCATCTAACAATTCTTCCGTTACCGGATTAAATTTTGCTGTCATAACAGCAACCCCTTCTTTCCCTATCTACTCATATCTTTCAACCGGCTGTGCAGTCACTTCAAAGTGATTGACGCTAGTATAACACAAAGGCATGGGTTGTAAAGGGCGCTGTTTTCCGTTTTTTAACTATTATTTTTATTTATGAGCATGATATCGTGGTTGTTTCCTAATAGTTTTACGTTTTACGGAATATTTCAATAATCATGATTATATTATTTCAGTATATGCATCTATTCTTTATAAGAATGAAATGAGAAAATACTTACCCGTGTTTTCTCTTGCAAATCCCTCCCGATATTGTATAATAGATGTTGTATTGTTGCATGGGGATGTAGCTCAGCTGGGAGAGCGTTCGGTTCGCATCCGAGAGGTCGAGGGTTCAAGCCCCTTCATCTCCACCATAAAATAATATCAGATTTAAAAATACTCCCTCTCGGAACACGCAGGTAAATGCATGTTCCGAGAGGGAGTATTTTATATGCCTGAACTTATTTCCGGGTCCAGGTCTTCTGTGTCATGTGATGACTGGTCTGTTTCTGCGTCAAAGTTGCCTTTTTCTGATCATCCCATTCTTTCAAACTGGGGAATACAGTTGCTTTTTTCGCGATGGCCTTGGACGGACCGCCATACGAAAAACCGTTGGATTCACGGCCGGCCAGTTTCCAGATATCGCTGCGCGTCTGTTCGACAGTCCGGACATAATTCATCGTTTCACTATAATTCGGTACACCACGGGCTCTGTCAACAGCACCGGGGCCGGCATTATAGGCCGCTTCCGCATACAAGAACGGTTTATCCCAGGTCTTATACCGATCTATCATCTGACCCAGATATTTGACACCACCGATAATATTTTCTTTCCGGTTATACGGATTGACACTGAGCATAGCCGCCGTATCGGGCATAAGCTGAGCAATGCCAACAGCACCTACACTGGAACGGGATGAATTATCGAAATGACTTTCCGTCGTAAATACAGCTGCCGCCAAAATGGGATCTACCTTATAGGTATAGGACGCATCACAAATTTCCTGGGCAATCGAAGCCGCTTCCGGTTCATTGCTCACATATTTGCCAACTTGTACCAAAACCATTTCTTCCGGCGAAATCGCCTGGGCCTGCATGACCGCAGCGGCCATCATACATATCAACGCGGTTTTTCTCAGTAATTTTTTCCCTATCATATATACAATCCTTTCTGTGTAATACCGACATAAAAAAGCCAGACATACGTGCCGGCTTTTTTTGTTTTTTCTATATTGTCTTTATTATACCACATCGTTTACATCAGATTAAGGGACCCATGTATATTTTTTTTGCAATTCATGTCGCATCATTCTATTTTTGTCACTTGAAAAATGACTTTTTCATCGCAGTCAGGACACTGTACAGGCGATTCCCAAACCGCTCCCTGCCGGCCGGCAAACACATACGGATACAAGGCCTGCAGTGCTGTCATACATAACGGTGCCGAGGCTTCTTTATCGATTACGGGGCCGTCAAAAACGATTTCATCACTGGGTTTGTACAAATCACACTGCGACTGTATTACGACTAATTTTATTTTGTTGACATCCATACTATCCTTCCTCTCTCCATCCCATATCAAAGAAAAAATAAAAGAAAAAAACAACGGCGCTGTCCCACAAGGGATAACGCCGTTGTTATCATATATAGTATATCACGGAATCGGAACACTTGGCAATATCCATCAGGTCCCGGACCGCCATTTGGCAGAAATAGTTTCGACGATGACGAAGAATACCGGTATGAGGAACACCCCGAAACAAGTGGCAAAGAGCATGCCGCCTACAACAGCTACCCCCATGGAGTTACGTGCCGCCGCACCGGCACCGCTGGCAACTGCCAGGGGCATACAGCCGATGATAAAAGACAGACTGGTCATGATGATCGGCCGCAGGCGCAGGGCTGCCGCCTCCTTGGCGGCTTGTATGGGTGCCATGCCCTTGTCGACACGTACTTTGGCAAATTCAACGATGAGGATAGCATTTTTAGCAGCCAGACCGATGAGCATGATGACCCCGATCTGCATGTATATGCTGTTCTGCATCCCTTCATGAGCAAAGCCCAGGATCGTTCCCAGATGATTGACAATATATTCCGAGAAGAACGCACCGAAAATCCCCGTCGGTACCGTCAGCAATACCGCGTACGGAACCGACCAGCTTTCATACAGTGCCGCCAGGCATAAGAAGGCAAACACCATGGCCAGGGCCATGATTTCCAGTGTCGACGTGCCAGCATTTTTTTCTTCCCGGCTTTGTCCGGACCATTCTACGCTGAATCCGGACGGTGCCGTCGTCTTGACGATATCTTCCATGGCCGTCATCGCCTGTCCGGAAGAATAGCCGCTGGCTGCATTCCCCTGTATTTGCACGGTGCGGACACCATTAAAGCGTGACAAAACGGATGGTTCCGTTGCTAATTTGGGTTTAATCAGCGTACTCAACGGTACCATGCCGCCATTACTATTCTTAACAAAGATAAACCGTGCCGAATCAACAGCATCACGATACATCATGTCCGATTGAAGGACGACTTTATAGGTACGGCCGAATTCATTGAAGTCATTTACCTGCATACCGCCGTAATTGACCTGCAGTGCCGTAAACACATCAGATAAGGTGACTCCCATATTCTTTACTTTTTCACGGTCTACATCGAATTCATAGGTCGGCGAATTGATGCTGAATGTCGAGCGGACACCTGTCAGTTCCGGCCGTTGATTAGCAGCAGCAACGATTTGCTTGGTAATCGTATTCAGTTCTTCGTTCGTATGCCCGCTGTTATCCTGCAGCTGCATCGTCCAGCCGCCGACCATGCCCAGGCCCGGAATAGACGACGTATTGAAGGCATAGGATGACGCTTCTGTATATTTGGTTGCACCGAGCATGGTAACTTTATTAATCAATGATGATGCCTGCAGATCCGAGCTGGTCCGATCGTCCCACGGATCCAGTTTGATAACCATAGTACCCGCATTAGATTTTGTACTGGATGCGGACATATCATAGCCGGCTATCTGCATGACCGCCGCTATACCGGGAATTTGTTCAATATCGCTGGCATACCAATCCATCGTGTCCTCCGTACGGTTCAGAGACGTACCTTCCGGTAATTGCACCGTGGCCAGGAACATGCCCTGATCTTCATCTGGTACGAATGTCGTTGGCAGGACCTGATACAGCCATACGGTTCCAAAACAAAAGGCCAACAGGATAACTACGGCCATTTTAACATGCCCAATCAGCCAGGAAACGCCCGTATTATAACATTTTTTCATCCCTTCAAATGCCGTATTGAACCGCCGGAAGAAACCGGCCATTTTATCGCTGCGCACCTCTCCCTTATGATTTTTTAATAACATCGCACTCAATGCCGGTGTCAGAGACAAGGCGACGAATGCGGAAATCGCCATGGCTACGGCAATGGTCAGGGCAAACTGTTTATATAACACCCCGGTCATGCCGCTCAGGAAGGCTACCGGTATAAAGATAGACGCCAGCACGCAGGCAATTGCCACGACCGGCCCCTGTACTTCTTTCATCGCCACGATAGTCGCCTCTTTCGGGCTCAGGTTATCCGTCTCCATATGTTGCTCGACATTTTCGATGACGACGATAGCATCATCGACAACCAAACCGATAGCCAGGACAATGGCAAATAAGGTCAGCGTATTAATCGTAAAATCCAGTACATTGAAGGCCGCAAACGTACCGATCAATGATACCGGCACGGCCAGCAGCGGAATGAGCGTCGCCCGGGCACTTTGCAGGAATATATAATAATGACGACCAACAGCAATGCTTCAAAGAAGGTCTTGACTACTTCCGTAATGGACTGCTGGATGTACAGGGTATTATCCATCATTTCTTTGTACTTCATATCCGGCGGGAATGTCTTCGAAGCATTTTTAATGATTTCTTGTACATTTTGGACCGTTTCCATGGCATTGGCATCATTGGTAAGCTGGATGCCGAACCCGACCCCGACATGTCCGTCTACTTTTGATTCCGTCGAATTGGATTTATTGCCGGTTTCGATGCGGGCCACATCTTTAAGGCGGACAAACGCGCCATTGGAGCCTGATTTGACGATGATATTGCTGAAATCATCCACACTGGTAAGACGTCCTTTGACTTTGCCGGTAAATTGTTTTTCCTGAGTCTTCGGAGCCGGCAGCTGGCCGATGGAGCCGACCGGCGCCTGGACATTCTGTTCTTTGATGGCATTGCTGACATCGGATACGGTCAGGCCTAATTCCGATAATTTATCCGGGTTAAGCCAGATACGCATAGAGTAGTCCGAACCGAATGGCTGCACATCGCCAACACCGGAAATACGCTTGATCTTATCGATCAGATAGATATCTGCATAGTTCTTCAAAAATTTAGCATCATATGTTTCGTTCGGAGAATAGAGCGTCACCATGTAGGCCATATCATTCGACGCTTTTCTCGTCGTTACGCCCGCAGTCTGTACATCGGACGGCAACGATGCATTCGCTGCCGACACGTTGTTCTGTACTTTGACGGAATCCATATCACCATCAGTCCCCAGGTTGAAGGTAACCGATAAACTATATGCACCGGTATCATTAGAGCTGGAACTCATATAATCCATGCCCTGCGTACCGTTTACCTGTTCTTCGATTGCCTGTGCTACTGTTTCATCGACAACACTGGCATTTGCGCCAGTATAATTAGCCCCTACTCTGACTGATGGCGGAGAAATCTGCGGATACTGGGCGATCGGCAGATTCACCGCCGATATGATGCCGAGGATGACAATGAGGATTGCAATGACGATAGCAAAAATAGGTCTGTTAATAAAAAACTTAGCCATGTCTTCTCCTCCCTACTCTTGCTGTGCCGAATCCGTAGTAAAGCCCATTTCATCGGCTGTAACGGTCTGTACATCCAGAGCTTTATCTTCTTCCAGATTGGTCAGTCCTTCGACAACAACGGTATCCTTGTCATCCAGGCCGCTCTTGACAATATAATAACTGCCGACGGTATCGCCGATAGTTATGTTCCTGGCAACTGATTTATTATCCGCCCCTACAAGCATGACAAATGTCTTATCCAGAAGCTGCTGTACGGCCCGCTGCGGAACGAGGATTACGTCATGCTGTGCATTGCCGCTCAGACTGACGCGGACAAACATCCCTGGTAACAGTATGATTTGCGGATTATCAAACAATGCCTTAATGGTCATCGTTCCCGTGCTGGCTGAAACAGAACGGTCAGTCTGGGCAATCACCCCGTCGATTGGATAGTCTGTCCCGTTCGACAAGGTCAGATGAACAGTCGTCGCATTGTCGCTGCTACCGGCAGCTTGTACGAAATTAAGATATTCTTTTTCATTAATATTGAACTGGGCAAACACCTGCCGCACGGAACCGACAGTAACCAGCGTCGTGCTCCCTGCTGATGCATAGGTACCCGTCGGAACATCATCGACACCGAGTTTGCCATAAATTGGTGAATACACATAGGTATCTTCCAAATTCTGTTCCGCTTTGCGGACCAGTGCTAACTTGGATGCGGTCGTCGCCTGATACGACTGGACTTTTGACTGCTGCGTCGTCACTGTCTGTTCCGATGTAGCATCTGCTGTCAACAGGCTTTGATACCGCATCAGGTCAACCTGAGCGTTGTTCTGCGTAGCTTCCGCATCAGCCAATTCCGCCTGGGCCGACAGGACATCTGATTCATATTGTCGTGAATCGATGCGGTACAGCAGCTGGCCTTCTTCCACAATATCCCCGCCGTTTACATATTTTTCAACGACTTTTCCCGACACTTTCGGTTGGATTTTCACATCATCCTTGCCGACTATTTGGCCGGTGTAATCATAATTGATATTCACGTCTTATTTCTGAAGCTGCATGGCTTTGACTTTTACTCCGCCCGCAGTCGTCATACTTTTACTTTTCGTAGCCGCCACGGCAATAACAGCTGCTATAGCAATAATCGCTATGACCGCTGCCAAACCAATCTGATATTTTTTATTCTTGCGTAGTTGTAACATGGGATTTCTCCTCCATTTTCCAGGCGTGTCCCATTATCGTATCCGAGAACGTCCTGCTCCTATTTATTTATGTAATTACTGTAATATAATAGCTGTCTTCCCCCACGCCGATGCCATCCAATGGCATCGAATATACCGCAAATATATGGTTTTCCTTCTTGGCGTAATTAAATGTGTAGCTAAGCTACACATTGGCATATTAAAAAACTTTATGTAGCCCTTTTTAAATTATGATACATCCGCATCAAATATGACATTGCCTGCTTCCTTTCTTCCGGCGTAAAACCTGCCGTCATCTGCGCTTCGATACGTCGCACGGCTTTGTCGGCTTCCTGTTCTTCATATTGATTGAGTTCTACGATTTTCATCGTCTTCCTTTCCGGATTGAGATATGTCCGGATAAATTTTTTATTTTCCAGTGCTTTCAACAATCGTGAAATCGTCGGATGCGATACGCCAAAAACAACTTCTAATCCCTTTTGCGTAACAGTTTCATCTTTATGTAATCTGATATACCAAAGTATTTCCTGTTGCCTGGGTGTCAAATTAGCTTTTTTCAATAAGGGTGCTGTCAAATGATCCAACTGATCATATGCAGATTTTATCCAAAATCCCATTTCTTCCTTGATTACGCGCATGCTGCCACCTCCCTTTATCATTGTAAATAAGTGTAGCACAGCTACACTTTTAGTGTCAAGGAAAGTATATATTATACATGTCGTAAAACTAAAACAGGGACTGATGTCATCGATAACATCAATCCCCAATATCAGGATACTCCCACTTACACTTCAATATCCATGAAATCAAATTTTTCTACGTCAAACAGGCCCGTATCCAACAGTTTTATTTTCGGGATGACCGGCAAACTCATGAAGCACAGTGTCATAATGACATCGACATCCGGGTTGATTCCCAGCATCCGATGCCCCTGGTCATACAGGTTTTCCATCTGTTCATCTACCCATTTACCACTCTTGTCACTCATGAGTCCGGCAATGGGCAACGGCATGGATGCCAGTACTTTTCCTGCCAGGACGATCACCATGCCGCCTTTCATGACAGCCAGTGTTTCTACTGCTTTAGCCATGTCATCGTTATTAGCACCAGCCACGATGATATTATGCGAATCATGAGCAATGGATACCGCAACGGCCCCCCGTTTGAGGCCATAACCACGCAACAGCCCGACACCGACATTGCCGGTACCGTGATGCCGTTCGACGACAGCGGCTTTGACGATATCCGCAGCCGGTGAATAGATAAAATCGCCCTGCGCATCTATTTTGACGGCTGCGATTCCCTTGTCGGTGACGACACCGCCCGGTACAATATCTATCGTATGGACCGTATTGCCTTTTAAATGCAGTTTCAGTCTGTCAGTAGAAAAATCAGCAATATGGACGGAACTGCCGACACTGCTGAAATCAGCCCGCGTCACCGGCAGCAGATAGTGCCCGTCAGCGGCAACTTCCTTGCCGGCAATGAACGTCCTGGCTGCCCGGAAATCCTGTAAATCGTTGAAAAGAACGATATCGGCCCGTTTGCCCGGTGCGATGGCCCCCCGATCCCGAAGGGCGTAGCATTCGGCTGCGTTGAGAGACGCCATGGCAATCGCTTCCGCCGGTGCCAGACCCTCCTGTACACAAATACGCAAATGTTCATTTAAATGACCTTTGGCGAAAATAGTCTTAGGATGGAGATCATCGGAGCACAACAGGAACCGCTGCAGCGTCTGCGGTGTCACCGCCCCGATCAGATTGGGCAAATCATGGCAGGCCGACCCATTGCGCAGCAGAATATACATGCCCAAGGCTAATTTTTCCTTCACTTCTTCTATAGTAGAACATTCATGATCCGTACGAACGCCGGCCGCAACATACGCCTGCAGTGCCGCGCCGCTGAGTCCCGGCCCGTGTCCGTCAATGGGTTTGCCCGCTCCCCGAGCTTCTACGAGTTTGTCCAATACATCGGACTGACAGTTCGTCACACCGGGACAATTCATGAATTCTCCCAATCCCAGGATATCGTCCCGACCTATTACTTCTGCCATATCCGCCGCCGTAACGGCAGCACCGGCATGATCGAACGGCGTGGCCGGAACGCAGGAAGGCAGCATATAGCGTATTTCGAGAGCAGTATGGCCGGCAGCTTCAATCATATACCGCAAGCCCTCCAGGCCGCAAACATTGACGATTTCATGGGGATCGGCAATAATCGTCGTCGTTCCCAACGGTACCAGCAGACGGCCTAATTCTTCGGGACTCAGATATGAAGATTCTACATGGATATGGCTGTCAATAAGACCGGGAGCCGCATACAATCCCCTGCCGTCTACAACAGTATTGCCTGTATAGGTACCGCCCACCCCGGCAATAGTATCGTCAATAATGGCGATATCGCCCTGGCGGACAGAGCGTGTATATACATCGACGATATAACAGTCCTTGATAACGGTATCACTGGGAATGATTCCCTGCGCCGCCTGAATACATCTGTTTAACGATTTTCGAGTAACAACTGACACTATAATTCCTCCCTCACGTGCTATGTTTGTTTATATTGTATCATAAAACGATACGTACGAAAGGTACAAAACCCGTCCCTTTCCATAAATTTCGTCTGTTATCCGGGCCTGCTTGAAAATAATATCATAAAATAGTTGCTCATTTTTCTGTTACCTCGTATAATACTCATATCCATATTATTTTTATGAATTTATATTTTATTTATTACTTAAAGGAGTGATTGTTTTGGAAGAAAAAGTTGGCTTCCTGGACCGATTTTTCCACCTGACCGAAAGCGGTACATCTGTTAAGACAGAACTGCTGGCCGGTATTACAACATTTATGACCATGGCGTATATTCTCGCGGTCAACCCGACGATTCTGAGTGCGACCGGCATGGATAAAGGGGCTGTGCTCACGGCAACGGCCCTTGCTGCCCTTATCGGTACATTGTGCATGGCTTTCTTTGCCAATTATCCCTTCGCCCTGGCACCGGGCATGGGCCTCAATGCTTTTTTTGCGTATACGGTCGTCCTGCAAATGGGGTATACCTGGGAAATGGCTTTAGCAGCTGTTTTTGTTGAAGGTGTTATTTTTATTATCTTGTCACTTACGAATGTCCGGGAAGCGCTCTTCAATGCCATCCCCATGACGCTTAAAAAAGCCGTCTCCGCCGGGATTGGCCTGTTCATCGCCCTCATCGGCCTGTTGAATGCGCAAATCATCGTAGCCAATCCGGCAACCAAGATTTCCCTATTCTCCTTCAAAGCTTCCGCTGCTACAGGTACATTCAACACCGTAGGTATTACGGTACTTCTGGCTATGATCGGCATTCTGTTCACCGCCGTCCTCATGGTCAAAAAAGTCCGTGGCAATATCCTCTGGGGCATCTTATTTACCTGGATTCTTGCCGTTATCTGTGAAATATCCGGCCTGTATGTACCGAATCCGGAACTGCATATGTATAGCGTCATTCCTAACTTATCTGCCGGTGCAGCAGCGTTCATGCCGGCCAGTATCATGCCTATTTTCGGCCATTTCGACTTCAGTCGTTTCTTTAGTCTCGACTTCCTGGTCGTCATGTTTGCCTTCTTGTTCGTCGATATTTTCGATACCTTAGGTACCCTTATCGGCGTATCTTCCAAAGCCAACATGCTGGATGCCAATGGCAAACTGCCCCGTATCAAAGGCGCCCTCATGGCCGATGCCGTCGCTACCACAGTCGGCGCTGCGCTCGGCACCAGTACGACAACGACATTCGTCGAATCCGCTACCGGCGTCAGCGAAGGCGGCCGTACCGGCCTGACGGCTGTTTTTGTCGCTGCCTTTTTTGCACTGTCCCTCTTCTTGTCGCCATTCTTCATGGCCATTCCGGCATTTGCTACGGCACCGGCCCTGGTTATCGTCGGTTTCCTCATGCTAACTTCTGTCGCAGGGATCGATTTTGATGATTTCAGCGAATCCATCCCGGCTTATATTACGATTATTGCCATGCCGTTCTGCTACAGTATTTCAGAAGGTATCTCTTTCGGCATCATCTCGTATGTATTCATCAATCTGGTTACGGGGAAACGGGAAAAAATCAGTCTCCTCATGTATTGTCTGGCGGTTATCTTCGTACTCAAATACATCTTATTATAATCGTATCTGTTTACAAATTTACGAAAAGGCACGGAAACGAGTTTTGTATACTCATTTCCGTGCCTTTTATATTCTTCTCATTTTTTATTTTCCGCTTTTACCCTGCCGTCGTTTATCATCACTGCGGTACAATTTACTTACATCGATGGGTGTGAATGCGTCTTCCTGACAATGGATTGTCTGATCCTGCGGCTGTTTCTGATTCCGCATGGCCGCATCGTATCCTCTGCGGTATTCATCGTCCTTACGGGATGTCCCCCGTATCCTGCGCCAGGCATACCGAATCAATGCAATGACGGCAAACAGGATGACGACATTGAACAAAACGCCTAATATGTCGGACATAAACCCCATATTGCCCCAGCCAAATAAATTACTGAGCATGCTGCCTAAAAACATACCGCCGGCAAACAAGCCGATATTGCGCATCGCACTTCCGAAACCGGTACTGCGGGACTGATTGGCCGTATTTTGCTGCGTATTGGTTTTGGCCTGTGTCGTCGTATCTTTCGGTGTGGTTTTCGTCGTCTGTGAATTAGCTGCCGGTGATTTTTGTGTTGTCGACGGCAGTGCTTTTTGCACCGGCGCCGCCGGCCGGGACATCCGGGCGCCGCCCCGGGCCGCATACGCCGTATTGGACATAGATGGCAGTGCCATCGGAGCCGCTCCGACTAACATAAAAACCAATGCTGCGGAAAACACTGTCTTTTTCAAATTCATATGATACACTCCTGTCTCCTGCAAATGCAGGCAATGGCAGAATAGTCTTCTGCTAACTTCGGATAAAATAAAACCGGTAATTCAATACCGGTTAGAGAAACTTTTTCTGAGATAAAAATTTACATTCCGTAAAAATTATATCATACATATTCAATGTTTTAAAATACTCTATTATATTCTGCTGCACCTGGCAAAGGGCATCATGGACACAACAACTTTTATTTTTTTCCCTGTACGCACAAGCCACCGCCGGGTTTAAACAACTGCTGACCATATTATCCCTGTCCATTACGTTGATTAAATCCATCAGGGACACTTCATGTAAATCTTTTATCATGCGGCAGCCGCCGGTAGCTCCCCTGATGATTTCAATAAGACCGGCCCGTTCCAATTTTTTGGAAATCTTATAGGCAAATTGCCGCGGAACAACCTGTTCCTCACTGATTTCACGAATGGTCTTGAGTTGAAAATCAGCTAAACATCTCAGTATACGGACAGCGTAATCAGTCTCTCTCGTGATAATCAAAAGAATCTCCCCTGCTTTCTGAAATTTCTATCTCTACATCTATCAGACAAGGTATGACAAAATATTATTGTTGATATCTTTGTCCAGTTTTATATTATACACGATTCATCGGGCTTTTGCATCATTTTTAATCTTTTTGATATATATCAATTTAACATGAATCAACTTTTCTGCCGCGTTTATAAAATTGTTGCATATAAAAGAAAAAACATATATAATAAACAGTAATTTGTTTTTCAGGTTATCAATACGAGGTGTACTATGTCATTAGTTGATGAAGTAAACAACCGCCGTACCTTTGCCATCATTTCTCATCCGGATGCTGGTAAGACGACGCTTACAGAAAAATTATTGCTCTATGGGGGTGCCATTCATCTTGCCGGCTCCGTCAAAGCCAGAAAAACCACCAAACATGCGGTTTCTGACTGGATGGAAATCGAAAAACAGCGTGGTATTTCCGTTACCAGTTCCGTCCTCCAGTTTGATTATGAAGGACATCATATCAACATCCTGGATACCCCCGGTCATCAGGATTTCAGTGAAGATACCTATCGGACCCTTATGGCTGCCGACAGCGCAGTCATGCTTATCGATGTAGCAAAAGGCGTCGAAGCGCAGACAAAAAAATTGTTCCGCGTATGTAAAGACAGAGGTATTCCTATTTTTACGTTTGTCAATAAAATCGACCATTTCGGTCGCAATCCTTTCGATTTAATGGATGAAATCGAATCCATCCTGGGGATTCATGCCTATCCCATGAACTGGCCCATCGGCTTGAGCGGCAATTATCAGGGAATTTATGACCGGTCCTCGTCATCTATTGAATTGTTTGAAAAAGACACGTCCCATGGGCAACATAAATTATCGTCAACCAAAGGTTCCGCTGACGATCCTATATTTAAAACCCTGTTAGATGATGACGTACACCAATCCCTCATCGATGATATAGAACTTCTGGATGCTGCCGGTGATGAATTTGATATGGAAAAAGTCAAGAATGGTCAGCTCACGCCAATGTTCTTCGGCTCGGCAATGACTAATTTCGGCGTCAAGCCATTTTTGGAAGAATTTCTCCGCATGGCTCCCAAGCCACAGCCGCGTCACTGTCTGGAAGGCACTATCGAACCGACGTCGGATCAATTTACATCGTTTGTTTTTAAAATCCAGGCAAACATGAATCCGCAGCATCATGACCGCGTCGTATTCATGCGCATCTGTTCCGGGAAATTTGAAAAAGGTATGGCGGTAACCCATCGTCAGTCCGGTAAGACCTTGCGCCTTATGCAACCTCAGCAATTTTTGGCAACAGAACGCACCATTGTCGAAGATGCGTACCCCGGCGATATCATCGGTGTCTTTGATAACGGTACCATGGGCGTTGGCGATACGCTGTATGCCGGCAAGAAAAAAGTTACATTCAAAGATTTCCCGACGTTCCCACCGGAACTATTCGCCCGTATCCGCGCCAAGGATTCAATGAAACGAAAACAGTTCCTCAAGGGCATGACACAATTAGCCCAGGAAGGTGCTGTCCAGATTTATGAAAACCTCGGCTCCATGGAAAGTTTTATCGTCGGTGCCGTCGGTCAATTACAGTTTGAAGTATTGGAATACCGCCTCAAACATGAATACAGCGTCGATCTGGAAATCAACAGCCTGCCGTATACGGTAGCCCGTTGGATCCAGGATAACGGACACGATTATAAAGACTTGAAGAATATCGACAGTGCTATGATTGTTAAAGACCATAAACAGCGTGTCGTCCTGCTCATCACCAATGAATGGCAGACTAATTGGATTGTCGAACGGAATCCAGACTTCACCTTCTGTACTACGCCGGATGAACTGGTCATCCAGGAATCTGATGAAACTAAATAGAAATATCAAAAGACAGCAGTGGATTTCCCTGCTGTCTTTTATAATCTTACGTTTCCTGCTTAATATAGAAAGAACGAGTATCAACGGCCCTCATCGTAGCCAAAATACCATCCAGATGATCATATTCATGCTGCAGCAATTCTGATAAATCCCCTTCCAGGACCATCTCCTGCTTCTGCCATTTCATATCCCGATATGTGATTTTACATTTTTTATAACGCTGTACCCTGACTAATAAATGAGGGAAAGACATGCAGTCATCCATGACTTCCATCTTTTCATCACCGACGGGTTCTAAAACCGGATTGACAAATACTACGGGCGCATCAATATACATATATAACATGCGTTTTTGAACACCGATTTGCGGAGCAGCAATTGCCCGGCCGGCACGATATTTTTTGCGGAAAGCCAGCAGCGTATCGTGCAAATCCCGGACAACGGGTTCAAATCTTGGCAAGTCCGCCTTTTCTATGGGCGTGCTTACTTCATACAATTTAGGATTGCCCAATAATAAAATGTTCCTCTCCATATCGTCCTCCTGATCATAGGTATTACAATCATATTATAAAGAACAGGCTCCGAAGTCATCGGAGCCTGTTTCCCAATCAATCATTATACACTTACATATTACTCCGTGTCCCTATTCTCTTTACATATGATCAAAGAGATATTCTACACGGCGGACAACCTTATCATGACTAACATATACACGCGGAATACGACGATTGACATTACATGTAATTTCATGGACAATCGTGCCGCATTTTTCAGCGATTTCTTCCGTCGGGATTGTTTCTTTTCCCTGACTGCCGAAGAGAACGACTTCATCGCCGACTTTAACATCGGGAAGATCCGAAACATCAATCATGCACTGATCCATACAGATATTGCCAACCTGATGGCACCGCTGGCCATGAATCAATACTTCCGCTTTGGTGGATAATGCCCGCGGATATCCATCTGAATATCCTAAAGGCAACGTCGCGATCTTAGTCGGTTTCGTCGCTTTGAAGTGACGGCCATAGCTGATGGTATCACCCGGTTCGATGACTTTGATATGCGTAATGCAACACCGCAGAGACATGACTTGATGAATCGGGCATTTACTGCCGCTGACGATTTCGTTCGACGGATCATATCCATACTGGATGATACCGGGACGAACCATGTCAAACCGGAAATCAGGAAATTCCAATGTACCGGCACTGCTGCAGCAGTGATGGATATTAATCTTTACGCCTTCCTGATTCAGACGGTCGGCAAACCATTTAAACCGCTTGAACTGTTCTTTCGTAAAGGCTACATTATCTTCGCCGCCCATATCCGATACAGCAAAATGAGTAAACATACCTTCCATGACAACCATCGGCAACGCAGCAATCCGTTTTACTTCGGCAATGCTTTCTTCCGTCGGACGATAGCCGATACGGCCCATACCGGTATCCACAGCAATATGCAGGTTTACCGGATGTCCCTGGCGAACAGCTTCGTCAGAAAAGGCTTTGGCATCATCGTAATGGAATACAGCTGCATCCACATTATACGTAATGAGTTCTTCCGCCCGGCGGCCATCTGTATGACCTAAGATTATGGTTCTCGCCGTAATGCCGGCATACCGCAGTTCCGTTGCTTCATCGAGGCAGGCAACGGCTAATCTGTCAGCACCGTTTGCCAGGAACGTTTTAGCCAGCTCTACTGAGCCATGGCCATACGCATTGGCTTTGACGACGGCCGTAATTAACTTATCAGAGCCTACCATCTTGCGAATATTGCGCATATTTTCCGCGGCGGCATCCAGATTGATCTGTGCCCATACGGGTCTTCTTGTGAAATTTTCAGTTGCTTGTAGTGCGTCCAATCTGCTCATCTTCTTTCAAATTTTTCGCTTTACCAATCCAACCACTCATATACTATACTTAATGTTTATTACTATAGCACGCATGTGCATACGCGTCAATTAATGATTCGAGGGATCCTTGTCATCACCTTCGTAGTGAGCAAACTTAATCTTTGTTGCTTTTTTGTTGAGGCCGGCAATATAATATACTGCAATCAAAGCAACCAGCCATATAATCGTCGCAAAGATACCTACGCGGGTATTCGGATGGAAGCAGGCCGATAACAATACGATGGCGAAGAAGGCCAGCGTGAAGTAATTGGAGAACGGGCACCACGGCATTTTATAACGGATACGTTTCTTCTGTTCCGGAGTGAGCTGTTTACGATAACTCATCTGGCAGAAGAGGATCATCATCCATGTAACCATGCAGGCGAACGCACTGACGGAAGTGATTACTTCAAATACGGTAGCCGGCAGGAAGTAGTTCAGGATAACGCCGATCAACATGAAGAATACAGAGATACAAATGCAGCGATACGGTACTTTGTTACGGTTAACGACGGATAAGCCTTTCGGTGCCGTTCCCTGGAGAGACAAGTTGTATAACATACGGCTTGTACTGTAAATACCGGAGTTGCAAGAGGATAACGCTGCAGTGATAACAACGAAGTTAATGATATTAGCGGCACCGCTGATACCCAATTTTTCAAATACCATAACGAACGGGCTGCCCTGGTGACCAATCTGGTCCCACGGGTAAATCGCCATGATAACTAAGAGTGCCAATACGTAGAACAAGAGGATTCGGTATAAAACCTTATCAATAGCCGAGGATAATGTTTTTTCCGGGTTGTGCGCTTCACCAGCAGTAACACCGATAACTTCGATCCCTACATATGCAAATAGTACCATTAGCAAGGTATCGAACACGCCTCCAAAGCCGTGTGGTAAGAAGCCGCCGTGCGCTGTCAGATTCGTAAGACCAACGGCTACGCCGCCATTGCCCAGGCCGAAGAAGATCATGCCGGCACCAGTCAAGATCAGGAATATGATGGTGATGATCTTAATCAGGGCAAACCAGAATTCGAATTCGCCGTATGCCTTAACGGAAATCATATTTGCGCAAGTCATCAGAGCCAATGCGCATAAACAGGATATCCATTGTGGCAAATCTGGCAGCCATAAGTGAACATATACACCTACAGCCGTAATTTCTGCCATACAGGTAACGACCCATACGTACCAATAATTCCAACCTGAAACATAGCCTGCTAACGGATTCAAAAACTGATATGCATGAGCACTAAAAGAACCTGATACCGGATATTCAACAGTAATTTCACCCATAGCACGCATTACAAAAAATACAGCCAGACCGGCTACCATATATGCAATAACAACAGCCGGACCGGCTTTTTCAATTGCGGATGCCGAACCTAAGAACAAACCAACGCCGATGGCACCGCCCAAAGCAATCAATTGGATGTGTCGTTCCTGTAATCCACGATTTAGATCCTCGTGTACTACTTTGGTATTTTCCTCACTCATAATAATTTCACTCCTTATTAAAAAAAATAAATGGCCTTATAAAACGTGCTCCTCCTTTCATTAAATTCCCCGAGCATTTATACGCATGCAATATTCATATCTTTGCTCCCCTGTTATGCGTAAAGATAATAAAATGTAATATTGCATATGTATAAATCAAATCTTCATCTTTATTTTAGAACATTTTACAGAGTCTGTCGAGCGTTTTTTTTATTTTTTTAATCTATTTTTTATATAAATATTACATTTAATATACTATATTTTATGTTATATTATCTATCATTTAATATATTTTATAATTTTATCGTAATCTGGATAACTATTATTTATTTTAATCATATTTACTTAATATTTTAATATTTTATTTTTAGTCGTTTTTTTTTAATATTTACCTGCTAATTATCATATACGCCACTGTTCCGTCATCGTGTATGGACGATACATTTCTACACTATCATGGTATAATAAAATTATCCTATACAGGATATAGGGAAATTTATAGTAAAGGATTCGATAATCTATGGCTACATCTTGTATCACTTCGGTGTATGGCCAGGCCGAAACCGAATACATTATCAAAAAATCACGTTTTATCACTTCGCTCCAGGAAGTATGCCGTGAAGATGACGCCCGGTCCTTCATAGAGAAAATGCGGAAACAATATTGGGATGCCAATCATAACTGCTATGCTTACCAAATCGGCACTGCCGGCCTGATACAAAAATCAAATGATGACGGAGAACCTTCCGGTACAGCGGGCCGTCCCATGCTGGATGTACTTAAAAAAAGCGGCATTACGAATACGGTCGTTGTCGTCACCCGCTATTTCGGCGGCATCAAGTTCGGTGCCAGCGGCCTGATCCGTGCTTACAGTCATGCCGTATCTCAGGGACTCGCCACCGCGGATATTGCCGATTACCTGCCGTATGACATTGTATCGGCCAGCTTCGGGTATCCGTATGTTAGTATACTTGAACGTCTGGCCCCGGATTTCCATATCCGCATTGCCGACCGCTCCTTTTCCGATACCGTTACGTTTCTTTTGAAAATACCGGCAGAACAAACTGAATCATTCCAGACAGCATTCACAAATTCTACGAATGGCAAAGCTCTGATTCATATCACCGGTACCGAGACAATCCCCGTGATTCGTACAAAAAAAAATAATAAAATGTAATATTTTGTTTATAGAGTAAAAATATCTGACTATATAGTGGATTTATTGTCCATCATTTTGTATAATAGAGCTGATATAGGATACATTAATACGTTTAAAGGAATAGCATGATTCATTTTACTATTGGAGAAATATATAAACCCACGACGCTTCTTGGCGCCTTACGTCATTTCGGAGTATCAGCGACAATGCGTCGCCGTATCAAACATAATGGCTGCTGTACCATCAATGAAATAGCCGCTTCAACAAGAGATTTCGTTCACACCGGTGATGTCGTCAGGGTGACCCTTCCGGAAACGAATCATTTCCCGCCGGAACCGATTCCTATCGGTATCGCCTATGAAGATGAGTACCTGTTGGTCATTGATAAACCGGCCGGAATCCTGATGCACCCTACGACCAAAGAACGAACTGGTACGCTGGCCAATGCCGTTTCCTATTATTATGAACAAACAGGCCAGCACTATTCTTACCATCCTATGCACCGGCTGGACCGTAATACGTCAGGTCTGTGCATGGTAGCCAAAGAACCTCAGATACAACATGCGTTTGATATACGGGATTTGGCATACAAACGCCTCTATCTGGCAATCTGTGAAGGTCGTTTCCCTTCTGCTGCCGTCACGATACACAGCCCTATCGGCCGTTGTCCCGACAGCATCATTACCCGCCGTGTCATGGCCGGAGGCAAATCGGCATGGTCAGATTTCACGTGTCTGGCTGCCAATGATACCTGCAGTTTGTTGGAAGTCGTCCTGCACACGGGCCGGACGCATCAAATCCGCGTCCACAGCAGTTATCTCGGTCATCCGTTACTGGGAGATGATCTCTACGGCGGAACCCGTACTCTGATACAGCGCCAGGCCCTTCACGCGTACCGTCTCCAATTCATTCATCCCGTTACAGATACCTTTATTACCGTTAATTCCCCGATGCCGGCTGATATGCAAAATCTGGTCAGTCGTGCCGGTTGGGATTATATATTAGATCTATTTTAGTTTAGGTTTATATTAGGAGGAATTCAAATGCCATTAGTAACCACAACGGAAATGTTCAAGAAAGCTTACGAAGGAAAGTATGCTATCGGCGCATTCAATGTTAACAACATGGAAATCGTCCAGGGTATCACTGAAGCCGCAGCGGATCTTCACTCTCCGCTAATCCTTCAAGCTTCGGCCGGTGCCCGGAAATATGCTAAACCGGAATATTTGAAACACCTCGTAGAAGCAGCAGTCGAACTCTATCCCGAAATTCCAATCGCTCTCCATCTGGATCATGGTGCGGATTTCGAAACCTGCAAAAGCTGCATCGATGGCGGTTTTACATCAGTCATGATCGACGGTTCTAAATATGACTATGCAGAAAACATCGCTTTAACCAAAAAAGTCGTTGCCTATGCTCATGAACGCGGCGTCGTTGTCGAAGCTGAATTAGGTAAATTAGCCGGCATCGAAGATGATGTAAAAGTAGCTGCTCACGAAGCTTCTTACACTCGTCCGGAAGAAGTCGAAGACTTCGTCAGCCGTACAGGTGTCGACTCTCTGGCTATTGCTATTGGTACCAGCCACGGCGCTTATAAATTCACACCGGAACAATGCACCCGCAATGCTGATGGCATCCTTGTCCCGCCTGAATTGCGTTTCGATATCCTCGAAGAAGTTGAAAAACGTCTGCCGAACTTCCCTATCGTTCTCCATGGTGCTTCTTCGGTTCTGCCGAAATATACCAAAGTCATCAATGCTAACGGCGGTAAAATGCCGGATGCTGTCGGAATTCCGGAAGATCAGCTCCGTCGTGCTGCATCTCTCGCAGTTTGCAAGATCAACATCGACTCCGACCTTCGGTTAGGTATGACTGCCGGTATCCGCAAACATTTTGCAGAACATCCTGATCATTTCGACCCGCGCCAATATATCGGTGAAGGCCGTCAGAACATTTATGATATTGTCTCCAATAAAATCAAAAATGTCCTCGGTTCTGAAAACAAAGCTTAATTATCTATTGATTTTTTTTGCGGAATATGGTAAAATTTTTCTAGTGTTCTTGTAATCTAGGGAGGTGAACCAATTGCCGCAAATTAAATCCAATATCAAGACAATGGAAAAAGACGCAGCTCGCCATGCAGTTAACACACAGGTTAAATCTTCTGTTCGCACTGCTATCCGCCGTACTGCAGAAGCTATCAGCACAGGTGATGCTGACGCCGTTAAAAATGCATTTGATAAAGCCAGCAGTGTCATCGACAGCGCCGCTCAAAAGGGCGTTCTCCATAAAAACAATGCAGCTCGTAAAAAATCCCGCTTGGCTGCCAAAGTCAACGCTATGGATAAATAATCTGAATGCCGACAAGCCCCGCGTTATATGCGGGGCTTGTTTTCGCTTATATTGAAACAGAAAGAGTCCCTATGCTAATCCCTCATGTATCTCAGTGGAAACATTTCCTGATTTTATTCTTCCCCCTGCTCCTGACACAAATGGCCCAGGTCGGTACCAGTGTCTTCAGCAGTATATTCAGCGGCCAGGCTGGTACTGTAGATTTAGCCGGTGTCGCTGTGGCCGTCAATGTATGGTATCCTGTTTTTGCCGGTATTTGCGGTATTTTTTTCGGTATATCCCCCATTATTTCCCAGCTTCGCGGTGCCGGGAAAATAAATCGGATTCCACTGTATATCATGCAAAGTTTGTATATTTCCATTTTTTTCTCGATTTTTATCATCGCTGCCGGCTATGTATGTATTCCTTCATTCCTGGATTTTATGGGACTGGAAGCAGCTGTTCATCATGTTGCCGCCGGATACTTCATTGCCCTGGCGTTAGGGGTATTTCCCATATTCATGCAGGCTATGTTACGATATGTCGTCGATGCCCATGGCCTGACCCATGTCTCTATGACGATTTTGTTCATCAATTTAATCCTGACGATTGCGCTGTTCCGACTGCTCATCTTCGGCGGCTGGGGAATCCCCGCTCTGGGTGGCATCGGCACGGGGTATGCCATTACCATCGCATCATGGATTTCTTTCCTGCTGTTCGCCGCCGTCCTGCAATGGAAAGAACCGTTCCGATCCTATCACATATGGTCACATATGCGTCCGTTCAGCTGGCCTCATTGCTATCAGATTCTCCGCCTCGGCATCCCTATCTTTATTGCCGTATTTTGTGAAACAAGCCTGTTCAGCATCATCGGCCTGCTCATGGCGGAGTATGGTACCTTGTATCTGGCAGCCAATCAGGCCGCTGTCAGTTACTCCACTTTGACGTACTGCATTCCCTGGAGCATCAGTCTGACTGCCACCATCGTCATCGGTTACGAAGTCGGTGCCAAACATTATGACAAAGCACGGCAATACGCTGTACTATGTCAAATCACCGCTCTGACGATCGCCTGCCTGACAGCGTCTCTTACTTATATTTTCCTGGATCCAATCAGTGCCGTCTTTACTTCGGATCCCGACACTTTCAACGCTATCCGCATGTTCCTGATATATGCCATGATATTTACCTTCTGTGATGCTGCCGGCACCCCTGTCCAGGGAATATTGCGGGCCTATAAAGATGTTAAGATAATTACCTACGTCGCTTTTATCACTTACTGGGTCATCAGTATCCCCATGGGCCTGGCTATCGCCCATATGAGCCATTATGGTCCGTTCGGTTATTGGCTCAGCCTCATTATCAGTCTGGCAATCAATGCCGTCGCACTGAATATACGCCTCTGGAAATATACGGCATGGTGGAAATAAACTCCCTATTGATGTACTCTTTGTATTTAGGAAAGGAAATGATCTTATGCCAACAGATACACAACTTACTACATACGCCCAAGTGCTGCTCACCAAGGGCATCCACATTCAACGCGGACAAATCCTCGTCGTAAATGCCCCCGTAGAAGCGTCCTCTTTCGTTACGCTTCTTACACAATCAGCGTATGCCTGTGGCGCTTCTCAGGTCATTGTAAATTGGCGCAGTGATGATCTCGCCCGGCTGCGCTATGAACATGAATCGATTGAACAGTTCGAATCGATTCCGGATTGGCGCCGCGATTTCAGCCTGTACTATTATCATAAAGGCGCAGCTTTCTTAAGTCTCATATCCGCCAATCCCTATTTGATGAACGGCATTGATACTAACAAGATCTTTGCATGGCAAAAAGCCCAAAACGCTGCCTTAAAGGAATACATCGATGGCATGATGGCCTCCAAGACGTCATGGCTCGTAGCCGCCGTTCCGAGCTATGTATGGGCGTCTATCCTCTACCCAAACAAGCCGGAAGACGCTGCGTATGAAGCATTGTGGCAGCTCATTTTACACGCATCACGGGCTGACGGTGACGATGCCATGGCAGATTGGGATGCGCATCTGGCTGAACTGGCCAAACGCCGTGACTGGATGACCAGTCACCATTTCAAGAGTCTGCACTATACAAATTCGCTGGGTACGGATTTGACGATCAGGATGCCTGAAAATCATATCTGGCAGGGCGGCGCCGAAGAAACAGCCAGTCATATCCTGTTCAATGCCAATATCCCGACGGAAGAAGTATATTCGGCTCCCCATGCCAATGGCGTCAGCGGGGTTGTTTATAATACCAAACCCCTGGTATATAACGGCAATATCATCGATGGATTTTGTCTCACCTTCCGGGATGGTAAGGTCACAGAAGCGCATGCCAAAACAGGGGAAGAGGTCCTGCGCAAACTCATCCAAATCGATGATGGCGCGTGCTCACTGGGTGAAGTCGCCCTGATTCCCTATCATTCCCCTATTTCCGTATCCAATATCCTGTATTATGAAACACTCTTCGACGAAAATGCTTCCTGCCATCTGGCATTAGGCGCTGCGTATCCGACCTGTCTGGCTGGCGGTGCCGATATGAACGAAAAAGAACTTAAAACAGCAGGCATTAACAATTCCATGATTCACGTTGACTTTATGGTGGGATCTAACGATTTATGCATTACGGGCACCACGTTTGATGGGGCTGCTGTACCTGTATTCGTAAACGGTGACTGGGCAGAATAATTTTTGATGTTCGCCTATTCCATCCGTAGGCTGTCGCTTTGCCTTCCACCTAAAAAAGGGTGATTGTGTTGAACATATCAACACAATCACCCTTTTTATATACCGTAAATGATGCAGCCGCTTTACGGATTATCCTTTTTCGGTGTGACAGCTGTCGAATCTTTCACACTGTCTTTTACCTGCTGTATCGCCTCTGTACCTTCTTTTACCGTATCCTTTACTTCTGTTGCCGTATCTTTTACATCTTTTACTGCATCATCATTTTTATTCATTTCTTCACGGAATTCCCGCAAGCTGGTTCCTACGGCCCTGCCAAGACCGGAAACCTTTTTGCCGCCAAATAAAACCAGTACTATGATCAAGATGAGGATTAATTCCTGAGCGCCTAAATGCATCATCATTCCTTCTTTCTATTTCAGATATAGTGTGATTCCTCTGCCCTTCACGAAAATAAAGGCGGCCTCCTGTAAGGCCACCTTTATTGTAACAGTCACAGCTCATATTGTCTAATGCTTACGATATACGGTCTGATATCTATTTTTTGTATTTCTTGATTTCCTTTTCCAGTACCGGCATTGCTTCAAAGAGATCTCCGACAATACCATAATGAGCGAATTTAAAGATAGGCGCATCTGGATCTTTATTGACCGCTATAATGATTTCCGCATCCTGGATTCCCAATTTATGCTGAATCGCACCGGAAATGCCCAGCGCAATATAAATCTTAGGCGCTACTTTTTTGCCGGTAATGCCTACCTGGATATCATGACTGGCCCAACCGTTATCCACAATCGGTTTGGATACACCAAAAGCAGCACCGATTGATTCAGCAAAGGCTTTCACTTTTGCCAATCCTTCTTCATCACCGACACCCCGGCCGCCACTTACGATAATTTCTGCCGTATCCAGATCTACCGCTGCTTGTTCTGGAGGAATCAGTTTAAAATCAACAACTTTTTGTACCGCTGCCGCACCGCCAAGATCCATGGGTTCATGAATGACATTGCCCTTGCGGCTGCCGTCAAATGCATTGCCCCGGAAAATTTTATCGCTGATGGTCGCCAGCTGCGGCCGCGTCGTCGTCTGGATCTTGACAAAAAGTTTTCCTGTATATGCCGGACGAATCCATGTCAGCGTATCATCGCTGCCTTCATAACGGACATCAATACAATCGGCAACAAGGCCTACGCGGAGAGCTGCTGATAAGCGGCCGCCCAAATCACGGCCATTGCAGGAACCACCAATCAATATCACGGATGGTTCGTATTTTTTAGTCAGGATTTCGACTGCCTTCGTATATAATGCTGCATCAAATTCGGCCAACGCGGGATTATCAACGACAATGACGTCATCCGCACCATAACCGATGGCTTTTTCTTCGGCAGGCCCCGCCCCGTCACCAATCAATACTGCAACCAGATTGGTTTGATGAGCATCAGCTAATTCACGGCCTTTACCAAGCAATTCGATACTGAGAGGGGCTATTTCCCCTTTTACAACTTCTATATATATCCATATATTTTGTTTCAATTCCATAGTACGCCCCTCCTTATAACAACTGCTTGGAAGCCAAAGTTTCAACAAGTTTTGTTGCTGCCTGTTCCACTGTATCGCCGCTGATCATCGTGCCGATAGGATGTGATTCCGGGGCAAACAGTTCTGTAACTTTTGTAGCCGAACCATTTTTGCCGGCCTGATCCGGGTCAAGGCCCAGGTCTTCAAGTCGCAGTACTTGAAATACCGCTTTTTTCGCACTCATCTTACCGCGGATCTTAGGATTACGAGGTGTATTCATGGTTTCCATGACGGAAACGACTGCCGGCAGAGGTGCTTCTACCGTTTCCAGCCCATCATGATTCTTACGGGTAATACGTGCCGTCTGACCATCGATTTCAAAGGATTCCGCATAGGACAACAGTGACATCCCCAGGTTTTGGGCAAGAGCCGGCGGGATCTGTCCCGTATCACCATCAGTAGAGCGTTTGCCTGTAAACACCAGGTCGGCACCGCCAATGGATTCAATGGCTTTGGCTAAAATAGTCCCCGTCGCCAATGTATCGGAACCGGCCATGCGTTCATCCGAAATGAGTACGCCCTGGTTAATGCCGAGTGCGATACCTTCACGCATGATTTCTCCGGCCAAAGCTGTCCCCATGGTCATAATAGTAATATTGGCATCACCGACAGCATCTTTTACTGCCACAGCTGCTTCAATGGCATGCATGTCCACCGGATTCATCATCGACGGTGCCCCGACACGAACAAGATTATTGTCTTTGACATCAATTTTAATATCTGAAATAGCAGGAACTTGTTTAACTAACACTACGATATTCATATACAAACCTCCTTCACGCTCACGGTATATTTGTCTTACCTCATGTATTTATTATATAGCATCTTTAAGCATTTATCAACTAATAATTGATATTAATTATATATAAATTTATTTTTCCTTCAGTATATCCAAAAGGAGAGCCATCACATCTGCGTGTCTGCTCTCCTTTTATTATCATATAGTTAATTCGTATGGATTTTCTTTTGAGGCGCTGTCGATGCATCACTTTTTTTCTGTTTAAATAGTTGACTACACGACGTGCAGCCTGAACAACATCCTCCCTTGCCGCTACAACATCCGGTAGTCCCTTTGAACAAACCGCGGACATGACGAACGACATAGACCACGGCGATGATGACGACGATACCTACGATACCTAATGCCGGGCTCATCTTACATCCCTCCTCTTTCATACGATGCTGCCGGCAGATTCTTCATCTGCCGGATTTTATTCATATATATATTATGCACCCAATCCAGCCACAAGAGCAAGGTGATATGTAACAAATGCCAACGCATAGGACAATACCAGACATAACCCATTAGAGGCAAGTACATATTTCCATGAACCGGTTTCACGCTTGATGACGGCCATGGCGGCTACGCAAGGCATATACAGCAGGCAGAATACCATCAGCGATAAGGCTACGGCCTGATTGAAGTCCGGATCATTTGCCAGGAAAGTTACCAGACTTGCTTCATGCGTATCATCAGCAGCCACACTGTAAATGGTCGCCAGCGTAGAAACCATGACTTCTTTCGCAGCCGTGCAGGCAATCAGCCCCACGCCGATTTTCCAGTCGAATCCCAACGGCGCAATAATCGGTTCCACGACATGGCCGAGACGGGCCGCATAGGATTGGCTCAACTTTTCGGATTTTTGTTGTAAGGTCAACGTATCGGCCTGATCATCCGCTGCGGTCTTGATATCAAAGAGCGGCAATGCCTGCGCATATACAACCGGATTCTCAGTCTGTAAATCGGCGAACGCAACGGGGTATTGCGGTTTTTCTTCAATGGCTTTCGCATCGGCAACACTATCAGCTTCCTGTTCTTCATCATCGGCCGCTTCTTTTTCCGCAGCCGCAGCCGCTACCATAGACGTGAACATATCATTCAAAGCAGTATTATCTTCTATGTCAGAAATTCCATACGACTGCAGGATTGCTGTTGTCTGCGCATCAGCTTCTACCGTAACCTGATCTTTAGCAGCATCAAAATCCTGCGAATACTGTACATCCATCGGATAGGCTGTGAGGAACCAGACGATGATAGACGCGCCGAGGATAAATGTACCGGCTTTTTTCAGATACAGTACGGTACGTTCCCACATATGCATCAATACGCCTTTGACCGTCGGAATATGATATGGCGGCATTTCCATGACAAAGGGTTCAATAGCGCCCTTGAATTTTGTTTTACGCAGGGTAACCGCTACGGCAACAGCGATAATAATACCCAGCATATACACGCCGAACAACACGGTCCCGCCATATCCCGTTGCGCCGAAGAATGCAGCAATCAGCATGGTATACACGGGAAGCCGGGCACCGCAGCTCATGAACGGGCAGGCCATTATCGTGACCAGTCGATCTTTTTCGTTATCCAGCGTACGCGCGGCCATGATGCCCGGAACGTTGCAGCCAAAGCCCAGAATCATGGGAATGAAAGACTTCCCGTGGAGCCCCATCGCCCTCATGATGCGGTCGATGAGGAACGCTGCCCGGGCCATGTATCCCGTATCTTCCAATAAACTGATGAAGAAATACAACAAAACGATTAACGGCACGAAGCTCAAAACCGATCCAACGCCGCCGATAACACCATCGACAACCAGCGAGTTCAGCTGTTCGTCTTCAATGACACCGCCCAGATAATCACCGAGCATACCAAATCCCGTATCGAGCCAATCCTGCGGATAGGCACCTATATTAATAACAACAGTAAACATCAGCCACATCAGGGCCAAAAAAATAGGGATCCCGAGAATGCGATGGGTAAGTACACGGTCGATCCGATCGGATACAGTATCGCTGGAACCTGCATTGACGACAGCGGCATTAAACGCTTTGACCGCGAATTGATGACGGCACCGGGCAAAATAGAAATCCAAATCGATTTCATTCCGTAATGTATCCCGTAATGTTGCGGTTAAAGCCAATATGTTCTTTGTCCCTTCCATGGCCTTCACCTTTGCAACAGCATCGACATCATTTTCCAACAGTTTGACTGCCAGCCAGCGTGCCGGGTATTTGATGATCCCGTCTTTTTCCATCGCATCGGTCAGGGTCCGGATAGCTGGCTCCGCTTCTGCGCCATAATCCACCATCGGATTGACGAGCTGACTCAGCTTTTCAGTGCCGGTTATCGCTTTGAGCAATTCCTGCGTACCGATATTTTTGCTGCCTATCAGGGGAATGACGACAGCCCCGAGTTGTTCGCCTAATTTTTGAGTATCGATTTTGATGCCCATACGTCCGGCAATATCCATCATGTTCAGGCCGATGACCATGGGCCGTCCCAGTTCCACAAGCTGTGCTGCCAAATATAAATTGCGTTCCAAGTTGGAGCCGTCAAGAACATTTACGATAATATCAGGTTTTTCATTAATAATGACGTTCCTGGCGACGACTTCATCCAGCGAACGGGCCGTCAGGCTGTATGTTCCCGGCAAGTCGACAAAGAGCAAATCCTTGCCTTCAAATACACAATGACCTTCTTTTTTTTCGACGGTAACGCCGGGATAGTTGCCTACATGTTGTTTAGCTCCCGTAATGTTATTGAATATCGTCGTCTTGCCGCAATTCGGATTGCCGGCAAATGCGATCTTAATAGTAGCCGTTTCTTCCATCCTACCGTTGACCTCCTTCTACAACTACGCTGATCATAGCTGCTTCGTTCTTTCGCAATGCCAGGGCACACCCTTTGACCTTGACTTCAATGGGATCCCCTAACGGTGCTTTCTTGAATACCCGGATATGGGAACCTTCGACGACCCCCATATCGACTAACCGATGCTGGATATTGCCATGTCCTTCTAAAGAATCGACGATACCTTTTTCACCGACTTTCATATCTGCCAGTTTTTTAATACTCATCTTTCTGCCTCCCCTTTATCACCGCACGATTTCATGCCGTCATTACCCGCTACATCCTTTCGGACTGCGCGGGGCTCCAAGATACCCTTCAGCGCATTAGAGCTGCTGGTATGCGAACGTACGATTTCCACGTTTTTACGCTGGGCTTCTTTCACCGCACAATGGACCATGCTATGGCTCACCGTGCTGGTGAACAGCACCAACAAATCCGGTGAACCGATCTTGGATTTAAAATCGCCGGGAACCTGTGTAAATATTTTTACTTTATACGAATACTTCTTACAAATATTCTTATACCGGCAAACCATACAATCGTTTCCTCCTACAATGACAACACTCATTTGCATCGCCTTTCTTTCTGCTCCGTAACTACTGCTTTTTATTTGTTGAAACTGAGTTTCATTTACATTTGATATTATATCGGAAAGGTTCCATTATGTCAATAAATAATATTGATTTTCATTAATATTATTTATTGTGCCGTTTATGACAAACAAATACAAAAGACCGATTATCCATATATATCTTGATTTTTCCTGAGGTTTTTGTTATAACAGTCACATAGCACAGATTTACTAAAAGGACGGGATATCATGACACAATTATTCTTATCTAACGCCGTACAGCAACTGATACAGCAACACCCTGAGAAAAGAGTGTTACCGTTGACTATAGACGGTAAAAAATACTATATTAAACGCCGCATGTCCAATGGGCGCAACCGATTTGCCAAAACTAATTCATCTACCGCATTCTGGTGCGAAGTATATAAAATCATGGTCGTTCGTCAATATGCGTCATTCGTCCCGAACATCGTCCTCTTATCGGAAGATTACGTCGTCATGGACGCCGCCGGCAAGACACTGCAGGGAGTAGCCAAAGAAAAGCCTTGGCTGCAAGTACGTGACCATGCGTTTGAAGAGGCCGGCCGTTCCCTGGCGCTGCTCCACAAAGCCGGCTTACATCACGGCAGACCGGCATTACGGGATATCGCCTATGATATGGACACCGATGCTATTACATTACTCGACTGGGAAAATGAAAAGACCTTCGTATCCATGGATACAAAGGCCTTAGATATTTTTTTATTCATACATAGTTGTTTCCGTGAAAAATGGGCTGCTAAAGACCGCCATCTCATCGATGCTGCCTGGAAGGGATACATCTCTGTACCGGAAAGCACCGCCCAATTAGACTCCATCCGGCAATTCATTCACATCCATCGTCATCTGTTTCATCTCATCCACAGCTTATGCCGCTTCCACTGGAAAGATGTGACCGCTGTCGATCGGACACGGGCTTATTTTGACTCCCTTACTTCCGAAACAGATTATTTACCTCCACGCCGGGATGGTGATACTGATCTTCCGGCAGCACCTTCCGGCCGCGAACACGCATAGCCTGTTGCGGACACCAATGGACACAGGCCAGGCAATGAGAACAATTATTCCCAATGGTAAGGCCGTTTTCATCCGTACTGATATTATGGCTGGGGCAAATTTTTTCGCAAATACCGCAACGAACGCAGGCATCTGTATCAACAGCTATGCGGAACCATTTCTGTCCCCGTCGTTTCAGCCAGCCGATATTCATGACATTCGCTGCCAGGGAGGAACGGATATCCTGCTGATTGTTACGCTGTGACCGTACAGCCTCCGCTATTTCGGCAACGATATCATCTTCTCCGTCAAGACGATGCAAATCGTACTGTATGTGCCGTTTAGATGCAATGGTACTGTTAGCGATCATACAGCAAACTTTTCCATACGACAAGGTACAATCCTTGCCACTTAGAATTTTCTTCAACGAAAGAAGAGCTCTTCCCGGCATAGAACCGCATGTAGCCACTCCGTAGAAATATGTAGAAGGGCTGAAATGTACATATTCCGCAAAAATCCGTACCGGATCCGGCAGCTCCCCAAAATATACAGGAAATACAAAACCGATAGATTTATCGCAAATACGCATACACTCGTCCTGGATATCCGAAATATGAACCGCTGTATCGCCTAATTTTTCGGCCAGTTTCTTAGCAATGGCTAAAGAGTTCCCTGTCCCGGAAAAATAAAGTATCATCGTCCCGTCACCCCGTCTCATTTATGTTTACCTACGCTTCACTTTAAAAATATTATAGCATAGTTTATAATCCATGAATAGAAAAAAATCCTTCTGGTACAGTTTATTGTATCAGAAGGATTTTTATCATACTCATCGCTGGCAATATCACCGATAAAAATTTAGAAAAGGAAATTCAATTCGACATCCGTATATTCCTTCGGATCTGCCGCGTTGCCGTCTTTTGTCTTAGAACCGAATGTCTGTGCTACGGTCAATACCAAATTTTTCTGAATGGTATAGTCAATACCGACACCCCAGGAAGTAACATTGTCCAATAAATCATCACTTCTCCAGGAATTCGTTGCCCCGTATAAATAGCCACCCTTTTCAGCACTCAGATATTCAACCCAGGCATCCCATGAACCTTTTGCTTCCGGATCAGCACTGCCATAGGTCAATTTTCCGATCCAAATATCGGCATCGTCTACAGTATGGCTCTTATTATTGACTTTTTCATAATTAGCCAGAGCGTTCCATTTGCTGCCAAAATTCAGGCTGGCATAGGCACCCCAGAGATCATCGGCACGGAATCCCTGTCTGCCATTGAAATCATTATAGTAGACACCCACTGCCGAACCGGAGCCGAAAAATGCTTCCAATTCACCGTAACCGGTTTTTACGCCGAGGAGTCCCACACCCGTATTCCCATCGACATCAGTCTGGTCATATTCGAAGATATGATCATCATTATAACTGCCGACATCGCCGCCTTCTTTGAATTTACCATAACCGGCAGTAGCGCGGAATTTATCCGTAGTATATATCAATTCAGCCCGGTCGAATACATCGCCATACTGATAGCCATAGGCATTTTCACCACCGAGTACATAGGTATCGGTACGGCCGACGCTGAGATTCCATCTGTTGCCGCCAAAATTATAGTCCACTTTGGCATCGTCAGTAAATACATCTTCGTTTTCTCCGGATTCACCGGCCGACGCTGCCGTATTACTGCCAAAACTATGATCACTGGAGCTGATTCCATAGGTTACGGTAGTGCGGTCATTCACATTAGCTGTAGCCCGAAGACGGACACGGTAATCCCAGGAATCATCGTTTTTGATGCCCGCATCGTTACGAGCGCCTTTACTCTGATACTGATATCGTACCCGGGCATCGCCGGTCAATTTTACATTGCCGACACGGTTTTCCAGGTTGGATACGCGTACACCGAGATTATTCAGTTCGTCAGCATATTCGTCAGCCAATTTATTGATGAGCGCCCGCTGTTCCACAGATGCTTTATCCATGTGGGCCATCGCTTTGGCCGTCATTTCAGCTGCTTCATAGCGGGTAATGTTACGGTCTCCCTGGAAATAAGAGCCATCAACACCCTGGATAATGCCGGCATCGGCCAATTCCACAACGGATTTGTAGGCCCAGCTGTCAGACGGTACATCAACAAACGGATTCGCCGCAAAGGCGCAAGTTGCCCCCACTGCCATCGTGGCTGCGAGGACCGCTATTATTTTTGATTTCATGGAAATTTCTCCCTTCAAAAAACAGTGAGAAGCATCCGCATCATTTATCAAGAATCCATCGAAGAGTTTTTCTCGTTTCCTCTCCCTTACTTTCCTAATCGATCATACGCATGCCCTTATCAGATGTATTATGTATGAAAACACATGTTTCCAACAACACCATGTGTATTTTATCATTATCGATAATGAATGTCAATATCTTAATGGTGTAAAAGTAAATATATGAAAATAGGATAATATCGCTATTTATGAATTGTATCTCACAAATAACAACATCATCCTATGCATTTTTTTGATATAAATTATTGATTATTATAATGCTTTTTGCAAAAACGCTTCCAGTTGCTGTTCATTCATCATGCCTACCTGATAAAAAATTATTTTACCGCCTTTATCAATGAGCAGGGATACAGGAATACCATTGATCTGATAAGCCTGGAATAGCTGCTGCAGGTCTCCTGTATATAACGGAACGGAAAGTTGACGATCGGTCATGAACGTCTTGGCATCCGCAAATTGTTCGTCCACTGATACAGCAGCAAAATTGATTTTATCGCCATACTTATCATGCATAGCGTTCACTGCCGGCATTTCCTTCACACACGGCGGGCACCAGGTCGCCCAGAAATTCACATATACCGGTTTATCCTGATACAGTGATGCCAGGGATATCGTCTTCCCCTCTGTATCCGTAAGATCTATTGCCGGTGCCATCATTCCTGCCGTAAGTTGGGCGGACGCCGCTTGTGTTTCAGCCCCTTTATCCGCCGCCGTATTAGCATCAGAATTGCAGCCGGCAGACACTGCTGTAATCAGTATGGTACAAAGGACTATCATCAATTTTTTCATCATATCTCACCTTTCTTTCTATTCATTTTTGTGTATGGCTATCGCACCATGACGGAAATAAATAGCTTGTTCCGGACAGGCACTCCGGCATTTACCGCAGGAAATACATTCCCTGTCGCCGGCGATGCGGATATCCATCGGGCAGACAGTAACACAACGACCGCATCCCGTACAACGGGACGGAGTCACGGCAATGCCCCAAAAAGCAATTTTATTAAATAAGCCGCACCACGCCCCTAATGGACATAAAAAACGGCAAAACGGCCGATACATCCGTATCATAGCTACTAAGAAAAAAAACAAAATTGCGAATTTAAATACGGTGAGCCAGCTTGCCAGACTACGTAATTCCGGATGCAATGACAATAACGGTATACCGGCTTCCAATGTTCCGGCAGGGCAAATATATTTACAAAATACCGGTTCACCGATTCCCGTCAGGACGAGAAGTCCCACGGGCAGGATGACGACAAGAAGCACTGCCCATACATATTTCAAACGACTCAGTTGCCGCGTAAGCGATGATTTTTGTATCTTGGCTACAGGCACCCGGAACAACAAATCCTGCAGGAAACCAAACGGGCAGAACCAGCCACAGAGGAACCGTCCCAACAACAAACCACAGAGCAGCAGCCAGGCTGCGACAAGAAACGGAAAGCGTAGCACGCTGCCACTGTAAAACGCCTGCAGGGAACCGATTGGGCATGCTCCCATCGCCGCGGGACAAGAGTAGCAATTCAGTCCCGGCAAACATAAGGCCTTCCCTGGCCCCTGATAAATCCGCCCCGTTGCAAACCCCTGCCAATGGGCATTATATAACAGCGTACTTATGAACTGTACAATCCATCGCTTAGCCAATTCCCATACACTCCAGACATATCAGTGCCGCCTTGGACAACACCTGCATCGCTTCTCCCCGGCTCAGACCGATGACCAGAAACACAGCTGCGATTATATATAAAACAATTTTCATCGTAGCCTCCTATTCTATAATCACAATTTGTTTTTTTCTATTTTATCATATTATCCAGCATAGAAGAAGACGTACAAAAATAAAAAATGGTCTGAACAACAGCCGCTATGAAGCGGACTCCTTTGTTCAGACCATTCCCAGGATCCTTATTTTTTATTCAGGATATCTTCTACTGCCTGTGGTTTATGATCCATCATGTGCGTATACCCCGGACGGATATCGATTTTCATTACGACTTCCGTACGGATTCCCTGATCCGTCAGATATGTCGTCGCTTTTTTGATAACCGCCATGACTTCATCCCATTCGCCTTCGATTTCCGTAAACATGGAATTGGTCCGGCTGGTAAGGCCTGATTCCCGGATAATCCGCACGATTTCCGCTACATACGGTGCATATTCATCACCGGTGCCGCACGGTGCAATGGCAACTGCTACTAGTGTATTCATTATATTATACCTCCTCTAATGTGATTTCATTTTCACTGACATCTTGTGGTGTCGCATTATATAACTCATCTAAAAAGTACATCTGGAATGTACCGGTCCCGGCCGCTTTTGCCGCCGCCCGTTTCCCGGCTACATTATAGATATTCGTCCCTGTCAGCGCCGCTATAAACGGAGAGGCAACGGCTGCATATACGGCAATGACACCGCCCAGGGAGCAGCCAGAACCGGTAATCTGCGTCATCATGAGCGAACCGCCGTAAGACATGGCCATTTGTTTTCCGTCCGTAACCAGATCTGTTTCGCCAGATACGGCTACGGCTCCGCCGGTCCACTTTGCCAGGGCAACGGCTGCTTCTTTAGCGGCAAGAACAGAATCTGTCGAATCGACACCGCGCACGCGGGACGGGCCGCCTTCTTCAAGCAGATTCCACAAACCTGCCAGAGCAATGATTTCCGATGCATTGCCACGAATGACCGATGGCTTATATTCCTTGAAACACTGCAATACATATGTCCGTATTTCCCCGGACCCGATAGCGACGGGATCCAATACCCAGGGTTTCTTCAATTCATGAAGGATACGAGCCGTATGGGGCAGTGATTCTTTATATATGGTCTGCATCGTCCCGACGTTGATATACATAGAGCCGCCATTGCGAGCCAGATTTTCTCCTTCATCAGGCATATAGGTCATGGCTGCCGAGCCGCCTACTGCCAGCTGAGCATTCGCTACGAAATTAATCGTAACATTATTCGTCATAGAACCACTTAAAATATTAGAATCCTTGGCCATTTCGACAGCCAGTGAAACTTGATGCTGAACTTCCTGCTTATTCACGGATACAACACTCCTTCATTTTTGCAATACTATTACGTTGACTATTCTTTATTCCCATCCTGCAGAATTCCGCTCACATAATACGTGTCCCGTCATACTTCGTTTGCCGGGGATGGAGCATTCAGGATTTCCATGAATTCATCGCCTGTAATCGTTTCTTTCTGTACTAAATAAGCCGCTAATTCATGGAGTTTTTCTTCATTGTCTTTCAAAATACCATAGGCTTTCATATGCGCCTTTTTGATAACCGTTAATACATCCGTATCGATTTTAGCCACTGTTTCCGCAGAACAAGCCAGCGATGCATCACCGCCGAGATAGGCATTGTTAACTGTTTCCAGTGCCATCATATCGAACTCATCGCTCATCCCGTAACGGGTAACCATCGCCCTGGCCAGTTTAGTCGCCTGCTCGATATCATTGGATGCCCCCGTCGTAATGGAATGAAAAATCAGTTCTTCGGCACTGCGGCCGCCGGTCAGGGTTGTAATCTTATTAAACAATTCTTCTTTGCTCATGAGGAACGTTTCTTTTTCTGCTACCTGCATCGTATAGCCCAACGCCCCGTTGGTACGGGGTATGATGGTAATTTTATGGACCGGTGCAGAATTCTTCTGTTTGGCTGCCACCAATGCATGGCCGATTTCATGAAAGGCAATAATCTTTTTTTCACTCTCTGATACGACGACTCCCTTACGCTGTGCCCCGGCAATGACAACTTCTACCGATTCTTCCAAATCGCTCTGGCTGACTGCCTGATGATTCATGCGCACAGCCCGCAATGCCGCTTCATTCACGATATTCGCCAAATCCGCACCAGAAGCACCGCTAGTCGACAATGCAATAGCATTGAAGTTGATATTCTCTTCGGTCTTAACGTCACGGGTATGCACCTTCAGGATGGCTTCCCGGCCTTTAAGATCCGGCAGTTCCACTGGGATACGGCGGTCAAACCGACCCGGCCGCAGCAGTGCTTTATCCAATACTTCCGGCCGGTTGGTCGCCGCCAGGATGATGACACCCTTGCTACCATCAAATCCATCCATTTCGGCCAGCAGCTGATTCAGCGTCTGTTCCCGTTCATCATTGCTGCCGAACTGGCCGCTGTCCCGCTTCTTGCCGATGGCATCGATTTCATCGATAAATACAATACAGGGCGCTTTTTCTTTGGCCTGCTTAAATAAATCACGTACCCGGGCAGCCCCCATGCCGACAAACATTTCAATGAATTCAGAACCAGAAATGGAAAAGAACGGCACTCGCGCTTCACCGGCAACGGCTTCAGCCAATAACGTCTTGCCTGTACCGGGAGGCCCGACTAAAAGCGCCCCCTTGGGCATCGTCGCTCCTATGGTCTGATATTTTGACGGATCATGGAGAAAATCTACCAGTTCCATCAACGATTCCTTAGCTTCATCCTGGCCGGCGACATCAGCAAAGGTCTTGCCGCTTTGAGACTTTACATAAATCTTGGCCTTGCTCTTGCCAAAAATCATGGCATTCCGTCCCGGACCGCCGCCCATCCGGGAGCCAAAGAACCGGGCAATCAATTCCCATATAATAAAGAAAATAAAGATGGGCAGGACCCAGTCATTGAAAAACTTCGTCAGGGCCGATTCTTCTTTCGGCATGACCTGAGAAAACTCTATATTGCTTTTCATCAGCCGGTTCACCAGTTCCGGATCTTCTACCCGGCCGGTTACATAAATCACATCTTTATCATTTTCCTTACAGGAAATGGCTATTTTATTATCATTGATTTCTACCTTTTCAGCCTGGCCGTTATCCACCATTTTTAAAAAATTGGTATAGGAAACTTCATGCACTTTAGGCTGCAAAAACAGGGGCGAAATTACCATGTTCAACAGGATGATCATACCCAGGACGACTGCATAATAATAGAGCGTCGGCTTTTTCGGTCTGTCTTTCTTATCCATATTCCCCCCACCCTTTCTTATTTACGCATAAAACGAAAGGTAATCCTACTAGAATTATATCATATTTCAATATATATACAAATTTTGTCCGTTTTACGAAAAAGCCCCTTAAAACCAACGCCACGTTGATTTCAAAGGGACTTTTATTACAACTTTCTCTTCATATTCCTACTTCTTATTTTTCTTACGGGATGCAAAGTCACCGCAGGCCTGTATAAGATTAACCCCTACGATCAGAATGATAATCGTGGCCAGCATGACATCCGCACGGAACCGCTGGTACCCGTACCGGATAGCAATATCACCAAGGCCGCCGCCGCCGATGGCACCTGCCATAGCGGAAGCACCGATCAAATTGACGATAAGTACGGTAATATTATTAATGACTGTCGGCAATGCTTCGGGAATCAGCACTTTACGGATAATCTGGAATGGCGAAGCCCCCATCGATTCCGCTGCTTCAACGAGGCCAAAATCCACATCACGGATAGATGTTTCGACGAGACGGCTCAGAAAGGGTATGGCCACAATCGTCAGCGGCACGCAGGCAGCCGTTGTACCGATAGAGGTACCGGCAATGATGCGCGTCAAAGGAATAATAGCTACCATCAGGATAATAAATGGAATAGAACGGATAATATTAACGATGGTACCTAATATCTTATTGATCGCACTATTTTCCAATATATGGCCTTTACTGGTCGTTACCAGGGTAATCCCGAGGGGAATACCGATAATAGCCGCAATTATGGTTGAAACAGACACCATAAATACCGTTTCTTCAATGCCTTGGATCATCAGTTTAATTATTTCTGGGGACATATCCTAAAACCTCGCTTCCGATAGGTAAATTTTTAATATATTGAAATGCTTTTGCCTGAGTTTCCATATCGCCAATAATGACGACGATCAAATATCCAAATGGTTCATCCTGGATATAATCGATATTCCCATAGAGGACGCTGACATTGACGTCAAACTTCCGTACTATTGTCGCCACGACGGGATCATTCGTAACGGCCCCCTTGAAACGTAAGCGGACAAGCATATCCCGATCCGGCGCTGGCTGATCCGTAACACCCAGCTTGGTCAGTCCATCCGGAAGGGCCATATTGATGACCGATTTGACAAAATCTTTCATCGTCTGCGATCTGGGACTCGTAAATACATCGACGACGCGTCCTTCCTCTTTGATGATGCCGCCTTCAATAACTGCGACACGGTCGCAAATTTCTTTCACGACAGCCATTTCGTGAGTAATGATGATAATCGTAATGCCCATGCGTTTATTGATATCCTGCAGTAATTCCAAAATAGATTTCGTCGTTTGCGGGTCTAATGCGGATGTCGCTTCGTCGCAAAGCAGTATCTTAGGATCGCTGGCCAGGGCCCGGGCGATGCCGACACGCTGTTTCTGCCCGCCTGAAAGCTGCGCAGGATAATTATATTGCCGGTCCGTCAACCCGACCAGTTCCAATAAATCCGCTACCTTCTTTTTAATTACATCTTTCGATGCTCCGACCAATTCCAGCGGAAAAGCGATGTTGCCAAATACAGTCCGGGAAGAAAGTAAATTGAAATGCTGGAAGATCATGCCGATATTCTTGCGTTCTTCCCGCAGTTGCGAATCACTCATCGTCATCAGATCTTTATCATCAATGATGACCTTACCGCTCGTCGGTTTTTCCAACATATTGATACAGCGGACCAGTGTCGATTTCCCGGCACCACTCTTGCCGATGATACCAAAGATTTCGCCGTCCTCAATGGTCAGGCTGATTCCTTTCAGGGCATGGACCTGCGTCTTTCCACCATACGTTTTGGTAATATTTTCTAATGTTATCACAATATCAACTCCTCAAAAGTTCATACATCATGCTATCCATAAAACAACAAAAAAAGGCCGCCAACAGCGGCGACCTATCATTCTTGTTACGCTTCATCTGTCGGTACTGTCCGTTGGAATTGGCACCTTCCCTGACGGGGGTTGCCGCAGCATCATCGGGCCAGTCCCTCAGCTGCTCTGGATGAAATCTTATATTGTTGTTGTCCTCTATGTTAACACCAATAAGAAGACTTGTCAATTACTCATAGGCATATCTACCGGCCCGTTCTTTTCATATTGCGCATGACAAAAAAGTAACATCCCGTCGTAAAGAAACAGGCAGCGAGCCAGCAAATCGGACTGGCACAGCAAATGCCGACGTATCCCCACATCCCGGCCAAAACGAATGCGGACAGGCCACGGAGGCTCAATTCCAGGAGACCGCTGATAAGCGGCACACTGGAAATCCCCATGCCCTGTAATGCGTTACGAAATATGAAAATCTGTCCCAAAAAGAAATAAAACGGTACGGACATCTTCAAATAAAGCATCGCCTGTTCTACGAGGAATTCGTCATATTCAGCAGTAAAAACAGCAATCAGCTCACGCCCATAGAAAAACATAGCCGCTGCGGATACGGCACAAAATGCAAACGACACGGCAGAACATTGCCGGGCTCCTTTGCGAATGCGGTCATATTTTCCCGCTCCAAAATTCTGCGCCGAATAAACCGCCATCGCAATGCCGAAAGAAATCATCGGCTGCATCGCCAGTTGTTCAATACGGGTCGCCGAAACAAATCCGGCAATCGTTTCACTGCCAAATGTATTCGTTACCGACTGGATTGCTAAAATCCCCAAAGAAATAATCATGAACTGTGCCGCCATGGGGATACCTATCCGCAAGTGCTGCCAGGCAAATGCCTTGTTCCATACCCAATCGCTCCGATGCAGATGTAAAATAGGAAAATGGACCCACATATAATAAAAACAGGCTATGGCTGAAATGGCCTGCGCAATGACCAGGGCAATGGCCGAACCGGGTACTCCCCAGCCAAACCCCATAATGAATAACAGGGCTAAGCAGACATTGAGTATCGATGACATGATCAAAAAATACAAAGGTGTCCGGCTGTCACCCAATGCCCGGCAGATGCAGGACAGCAAATTATACATCATCATGGCCAACAGGCCATAAGAAATGATGATGACATAGTGATAGGCGTCTTCATATAGTTCCGATGAAATATTCATGACCGCCATGATCTGTGGCATACAAAAAGCCGTCAGCCCCGTCAAAATCAACGTCATACCGATGGACAATATAGCCGACATGGCAACAGACCGACGCACACCAGCTTCATCGCCGGCGCCGAATCGCTGCCCGACAACAACTGTAAAACCGGATGCCATACCGATGGTAAGCCCCAGCATGGCCATAAAGACCGGCCCCGTCGCTCCGACAGCTGCCAGGGCATTCACACCGATGACACGGCCTACGATGATGATATCGGCTATATTATAAAATTGTTGGAATACATTCCCAATAAGCAGTGGAATCGTAAATTCCAAAATAAGCTTAATCGGATTTCCCTGTATCATACTGCGAACCATACTTTTCTCCTTTAAAGTGCTATCATAGAGTTTTCTTTATTTCTATGATAATTTATTTCCCGACAACGCGGTACTCTCCTATTGTTACACCATTTTAATATACGGGAAATAATAATTTCCTGTTTTTCGTTTTTTTATTCTCACATGCCACTGGACCGCCAGGTTGTTATTATATTCTATACTTGTATAATGAAAAGACAGGAGGTGATTGTTCACATGTTTATAAAATCAGCTGCTGCTTCCACACCCAATAAAACGGACAGGACGTATATGCCTTATACGCAGCTTATTACGCTTTGTACGTATCAAAAAAATCTTACGCTGGGAACCATTTCCAATACACGGGGAATAAGTACCTGGAACCCGTCTTCCTGGGGACAGGCCGCGGAAAAATCCATGCCTCAGCTGCAAAGTTTCAGCAATGTTATTTTTATCGATACGTACTCCATCATGCCCAATCATATTCACATGCTGGTCATATTTCGGAATCATCAGCCGCGCCTGACAAACTGGTTCGTATCTTACAGCAAGCAAACGCTGGCCCAACGCATGATGCGTGTCCGACCAACTATACAGCCCGTATGGGATGCAGCCTGCACAGCCCAGCCCATTCATTGTCCCCATACACAATCTGCGATAAGTTTGCATTTACAAGAACATCGGGATCATTGGCAATATGATACCTTATACATGCCGAATCCAAAATCATCTATGCCCTGATACCCATCGGCCTAAAACAGGATTTATTTAAAATGAGGTAATAGCTTTGCCCTATCTGGCAAAACTATTACCTCTCTCTTTATGAGAAGTACCTTGTTCTATAGTAACATGATGCTTTTCAATTCTTTCTCGCTGCATTGGCAAAAATAACTGTACAGTATTTGTTCTACTATATCTATATCATGAGGGCTGATATGTAAAGTAGCCGCCTGCCCCCAGGGATATTGAAGGATGGTTTTCCATAATTTCCGCACGGATTCCGATACGGTGATTTCCCGTCTCCCCGCCTCTGCCGCATCACTCAGGAACCAGGCCGGCTGCCGGCGATTATCAGTGCTGTCCGCATAGAGATGGACATGATCGACATCCGGATAAAATCCGGCCTGGCTGATCAGCTGCCAGCCGGCAATAATGGTAACAATGCGCGGATCCTTTATTTCTATAGCCCGCCCATAGATAACGAGGAGCCGGTATACCTCTTCATCGGCTTGATGCGGAGCCATGATATGCAGTACCATTTCCAGAAAAATCTGCGTGTATACATATACTTGCCAGGTCAGTTTCCTTACGGCACCATTGCTGCGGCATTCATATTCTGTCAGCTGATAGGCACCGTTTTTTTCAACAGCATCAAAAGTTATTTCTCCCAGTATCATCAAACTGCCATAGCCCTGACGGCTTTGGCGGGACCTGTCGACAAATACATTCAGGATACCCTCCTGGCGGGTATAGACCGTCATCATTTGCTGGCGGGCACTGCTCTTTTTTAATTTTAAAATAACCCCGTCATACGGATGTGACGGTTTCGTACCGCCATATCTAATCTGCCGTCTCATCATCATCACTTTCTTCATGAGTTATATCCCGTTCTTCTTCGGGATTCATAACGGCTTTAAGCCGGGCTATACGCAGCCGGCTCACTTCCATGACCGTAAAGATATAGTTACCGATGGATACACTGTCACCGACAGACGGTGCGTGTCCCAGTATGTTAAACACATAGCCGCCAATCGTGTCCGTATCTACATCTTCCTCCACGGGAATATGCAGCAGTTCTTCTACATCATCCAGCAACACGGTTCCATCAAATTCGTAAGCACCTTCCGCCAATGGCAGTATTTCTTCTTTTTCTGCCGTATGTTCATTGCGGATATTCCCCACTAATTCTTCCAGGATATCTTCTAGGCCGATCAGGCCAACGGTGCTACCGTACTCATCGACAACCATGGCCAGATACGTCCGGCGGGCCCGCATGAGCTGCAACAGTTTCGATGCCGGCATGATTTCCGGCACCATGAGGATCGGCCGTTTGACGAGCCGGATATTATTGCGTTTATGAAGATACAGATCCATCAGGTCTTTAATATGGACCAGACCCAGGACATGATCTTTATCTTCTTCACAGAGAGGATACCGTGTATGCCGCGACTGCCGGATGATTTTCAAATTCTGCTGCATGCTTTCTTCCGCATACAGACAGATGATATCCTGCCGGGGCACCATGATTTCCTTAGCCAGCCGGTCGGCAAAATCAAAGACATTCCCGATCAGTTCACTTTCAACCTGATCTATCTTGCCTTCTTTATGGCTGGCTGTTACCAGCATGCGGATTTCATCTTCCGAATGGGCCATATCGATTTCATTGGTTACTTCCAACTGACGACCCTGCAAAATGACTTTACCCAGCCAGTTGCCGAAAACGATGAGGGGCCGGGTAAGGCGCCCCCACAAACAGATGAATTTACTGACGCGTTTCAAACTCGCTTCAGCACACTGCAAGCCAATCGATTTGGGTACCAGTTCTCCGAATATCCACATGAGAAGACATAGAATAATACAAATGCAGACATAGAGAACCGCTACCAGCCAGAAATTTTGTATCATTCCCAAAAACCAGGAATACGTCACAGCTAATCCGTACAGCAACGTAGCTCCGGCTGCCAGCCCGGAAAGGGCCATCCCCAGCTGGGCCGTACCTAAAAACAGGACCGGCCGTTCATAGAGTACCAGGAGTTCTTTAGCCTTCTGATCCCCATCGCGGATCAATTCTTCAATATATTCCCGTCTGAGCTGGGCAAAAGCAAATTTTCCGACCACACAGATTGCACTAAAAAGTATGCATACTATATAAATGAAAAAACATTTCCCCAGTATTTGTATCTCTATAAGTCATCTCTCCTATTCGTTTTTATAGCCGAATTCACTAAGGGCCGCCGCTTTATTGCGCCAATCGGTTTTGACCTTGACCCATATATCCAAATAAACAGATGAACCCAACAGATTTTCTATTTCCTGCCGTGCTTTGAGCCCCACTTCCTTGAGAACCGCTCCATGTTTACCGATGACGATACGCTTTTGCGAGTCCCGTTCCACATAAACCGTAGCCCGTATATACGTTTTGCTCTTGCTTCGCTGTTTCATTTCTTCCACATATACGGCTATGGCATGAGGCACTTCATCCCGTGTACAGAGAAATAATTTTTCCCGGATGATTTCCGCTACCAACAACCGTTCCGGCTGATCCGTAATCATATCATCAGGAAAATATTTGGGCCCCGGCGGTAATAATTTTTTTAATTCATCAAGGACCGCTTCCACATTTTCGCCGTTCAGCGCCGAAATGGGAATGACCTGATCAAAATCGTACAGACTGCTATATGCAGTAATCTTTTGCAATATTTCTTCTTTGGTCATCTTGTCGATCTTATTAATGACCAGGAAAACAGGTACGCCGGTATTTTTGATTTTATCCAATACAAAAATATCACCGGGGCCTTTTTTTTCATTCCCTGATACGAGGAATAATATGGCATCAATATCACGCAAAGACTGATACGCTGCTTCATCCATGAACTGGCCCAGTTTATGTTTTGGCTTATGGATGCCCGGTGTATCCAAAAAAATAATCTGGCATTCATCGTCCGTATGAATACAAAGGATACGGTTCCGTGTCGTCTGCGCCTTATCCGATACGATAGATACTTTCTGTTTAATAATATGGTTAATCAGCGTCGATTTGCCAACATTCGGACGGCCGACAACTGCAACAAAGCCAGATTTAAAATTAGTTGATTCCATGTAAACTCCTTTTATAGCGTAAATGTATAGGGTAATAATTTCTGCAAGGGAACTACGGTATAGGTATCATCCGGACGTACCATGATCACATCGGCAATATTAAATTCAGCCATCACCTGCCGGCAGGCACCACAAGGTACCGTATATCCACTGCTGCTGCCGGCAATGGCAATCGCCCGGAAATCACGGCAGCCACAGGCTACGGCATGGAAAATGGCATTCCGTTCAGCACAGATGGTCAATCCATAGGAACTGTTTTCTACATTACAGCCCGTATATATCGTTCCATCTCCGGCCAACAGCGCTGCTCCGACAGTAAATTTCGAATACGGCGCATAGGCATGCTGCTGTGCCTGACGGGCTTTGTCCACCAATCGGCGGCAAAGAACGTCATCGATCATAGTTCTTCCCCTTCACGGACATACCCCAGGCGGTGCAGGATAAATTCTTCTTCTTTACGCATTTCCGCTTTGTCTTCCGGCGTCATATGATCATATCCCAGGATATGGAGCATGCCATGGATCGTCAGATATGCCAATTCCCGTTCAAAGGAATGATTGAATTCATCGGCTTGTTCCTGCACTTTTTCCAAAGAAATGATGATATCCCCCAAAAGAGCCGTATCGGGACCGTCATATCCGTCCTCTTCTCCTTCATTGAGCGCAAAGGACAATACATCAGTCGGCCGGTCTATATTACGATATTGTTTATTTAATTGATGGATATAGTCATTGTGACATAGCAAAATACTGATTTCAGCTGTCGGCCCCAGGCCATAGACCAGAGCTGCTTCCTGACATACCCGTTCAATGATTTGTTCATATGTATCATTTTGAAAAGATGGATCTTCATAATTAATATTGACATTCATACGAATCTGCCCCTTTCTATTTCTTTTTATAAAATGTTTCATAGGCTCTGATAATACGGCCTACCATATCATGACGAACTACATCTTCATCGGTGAAGCGGACCATACCGATGCCCGGGACATTTTCAAGGATCCGCTGGGCCTCCATCAGTCCTGACATTTTGCGATCCACCAGGTCGATCTGCGTGATATCTCCATTCACGACTACGCGGGAATGATTCCCCATGCGGGTGAGGAACATCTTCATTTGTTCCCGTGTCGTATTCTGCGCTTCGTCGAGGATGATAAAGGATTCTTCCAGGGTACGCCCCCGCATATATGCCAGGGGGGCCACTTCGATGATGTTACGGGCTACCATCTTCTGGAATTGATCATAGCCGAACATATCAGCCAGCGCATCGTATAACGGACGCAGATACGGATCTATTTTTTCCTGTAAATCGCCGGGAAGGAATCCCAGTTTTTCACCAGCTTCTACGGCCGGCCGGGTCAGGATGATCCGTTCTATTTCCCTGTTCTTCAAATAAAATGCAGCTAACGCCACTGCCAGATAGGTTTTCCCTGTCCCAGCCGGCCCGATACCAAATGTAACCAGATTCTTGCGAATCGAATCGACATATCTTTTCTGTCCGGCTGTCTTGGGTTTGATCAGCCGTCCTCTGGCAGAAATACTCACAGTGTCACCATATATAGACTGCAGCAGTTCTTTTTTCCCCTGGCGAATCAGCGAAGCCGCATAGCGGACATGCTGCATTGTCAGATATGTGTTTTCACGATGCAGGTACCGCAACGCATTCAATACTTCTTCGATTTGGGAGATATCCGGTTCATCCCCCACTATAAGGACTTCGTCACCTCTGGCAGCAATACGGCAGGAAGGATATTCTTTTTGCAGTGCCCGCAAAAATTCATCTTTCGTCCCCAGGACCGCTTTCGCTTCTGGTAAATCAGTAAATGTAAGTCGTCTTTCCATCGGCAATCGTTGTCTCCCCTTTTAGTGTATAAATTTCCGCACAGCCTTGCCATGCAAATAATCACATTTTTTCCCTTGCCAGGTATCACGCCGCAAGAGTTCCGCATCGATCATATCCCGTATCCGCCACCATCCCATGCCCCAATTGGCAAATTCTACCGCTTCTTTGGGAGCTCTGCCGATCAGGCGTTGAAATACGATATCCGGACGGACGTATTCGATAAACGTCACCGCTCTGTCAACGTAATCCTCGACCGTATCCAGGGTGATTTTTCCCTGGTCATACCATTCGGCCATCACTGTATTTTTAATGATGTACAACGCGTGAAGTTTTACTTCATGCGTCGGCAGCGCCGAAATGATTTTTGCCGTTTCTATGACATCTTCCATGGTGTCCCAGGGAAGATTCAGGATAACGTGTGTACAATTACGAAACGGATATTTCTGTATCATCATCAGAGCATCGATATACTCCGCCAGCGTATGGCCGCGGTTGATTTTCTGCAACGTCTTGTAATTCACGGTCTGCAAGCCGAATTCAACAAGAATATCCACACCATATTTTTCTTTGATTTCCGCCATGATATCCAAATAAGTTTCATTGATGCAGTCCGGCCGGGTCGCAATCGCCAAGCCGACAATATCCGGCTGACAAGCTTCGATAAGATATTGCCGGAATTGTTCCGGATCCAAATAGGTATTGGTAAAATTTTGGAAATAAGAAATAAATTTATTCGCTTTATATTTTGGCTGGATATGAGCAATATTAGCGGCAATCTGCTGCTGTATCGTTACCGAAGACGGCAGATTTTCATATCCGGCGCCAATAGAACCACAAAAGACACAGCCTCTCGTTCCCAGTGTACCATCCCGATTGGGACATGTATCAGGAATACTGATTGGCAATTTATAGACTTTTTCACCATATGTATTTTTTAAATATGCAGAATAGACCCCATATCGTTCGTTCATAATACTCCTTATAAAATGTAAGCTTATCTAGTATCGGATCGTATACTCCCATGCCTTCCGCCATGCAGATGAATATATCAGGAACCCGCTATATGCTGTGGCACAAACTGCCACGTTACTCCGGTCTTATGATTTTCCGCCAGCATATATACCGGGCCCTGCGGAATCGTCGTATAGCGGCTCAGTTCTTTTTGCGTTTCCGCTCCGACTTCCCATATACGATAATGCATCTTGATGTCCCGCCAATTCGTGAATCGATATTCTGGGACGTACTGCCGCATCCATTGTTCCTGACGAAACAACGGATCGGTTGCTTCCCGCCCGGCTTCGTGCCAGCCTAAGAAATCCATTTTTAAACGGAACCGGAAAAAGGTAAGCATGTCCAGAGTCAGCAGATCCACAGCGATTTTCTTTTCTCCATCGCACAGGTCCAGTACCTGACAAATGCAGTGGTAGAGGAACTGGCAGAGTTTTTCATCAGAAATGGCGACTTCATCATAATGCAAGGCCAGCCATTCATCGGTAATCTTCTCATACAAGGAAAAATAATCCGGCGCAGCAAGGCGGGCCAGATAATCACACAAATAAAGGAATTTGCCGGCATTATATGTCCGTTCAAAAACGTCTTCAAAAACCTTCATATACCGTACCTTTTCATACGGCAGCCATGCCGTTGCCAGCACTTCATAAGGCCCGCAGGGATCATATTTATACTCAGCTGGATAATCGCGACGGATTCCGGACCCCTTCAGGAGCTTCAGGAAGCCGATTTGCAATTTATGAGGATGAAGCGCGTAAATATCATCAAAGGATTGCTGCAGATGGTCATACGTTTCAAAAGGCAGTCCTACGATGAGATCCAGATGGATGTGAATGTTATCATAGGATAACAGCTGCTGCATGATATATGTAATCCGGGCCCAGTCATTATGACGGTGAATCGCTTTTAATGTAGGCTCGTATGTCGACTGGATACCCATTTCCAACTGAATCCTGCCTTTCGGGGCCTTGGCCAGCAGGGCCAGGTCTTCATCGCGAAGGACCCCTGGTTCAATTTCCAAATGGAAATTAATGGTTTTATCGAGGTGTATCATATATTCGATAAGGGGCCGGTGATGGCGGGGATTGCAGTTAAACGTACGATCAACGAATTTAATCTGATGTACGGATGCATCGACAAATTGTTGCAGTTCCCGTATCACAATTGGCACGGAACGAAACCGCACGTCATCGCTCATACCGGATAAACAATACTGGCAATGGAACGGACACCCACGGGAGCTTTCGTAATAGATGATCTTATGTGCTAATTGGCTGAAATCCTGCTGTTCATACGGGAACGGCAGCTTGTCCAGATCCGGTACTTCCTGGAAGGTTTCACTTCCCTGGATCGTACCGTCTACCCGGCCTAAGACACCGGGAACAGTCGTACCGCTGCCGCCATTTTCCAAATCGCGGACAAAGGACGGTACTATTATTTCTCCCTCGCCCTGAAACACATAATCAATATCAGGATACTGTTCCAGTATCTCCCGGGCCGTATACGATACTTCCGGCCCGCCGACGGCAATGCGTACACCGGGCATAATCTGTTTAAGCAGGGAAATAACGTGACAGGTCATTTCAATATTCCATATATAACAGGAAAAGCCGATGACAGCTGCGTGGAAAGAATATATATGCCGCAGTATATCATAGGCATTCTGATTAATCGTGTATTCAGCCGTAACGACGTCATTCAGGCCGGCATGCCGGCACGCAGTCACAAGACACCGCAAAGCCAGTGACGAATGGATGAATTTAGCATTCAACGTTGTCAGCAATATTTTCATGAACTTCTCTTTTCTATATACTTATATTTCTACTTATACTAACTGTGTTCTAGGAAATATTATACTACATCAAAAATTATTTTTATAGGGCCTGCCGCGCCTCATCACAACAAGTTGGACTCTAGCCCCCTGACTATGCAATCGTATCTTGCCGGTTCGCTCCCATGAGGAAATTGTTAAGAATGTATAAACTGGATAGTTCGCACATTTTATGATACTATATTAGCATGATGCATAATCAAAATACTCATGGGAATGATCTTGCTTTAGCCCTGTTAACAATGCTAAAAAGGCAAGCGTTTCCGTGTCATATTACATTATTTCAAGGGAGGCATCCATATGCTGAAAATCGCTTTGGCCCAAATCAATATCCTCGCCGGTAATCCCCGTCATAATACGGCGACGATGAAAACGTACATATCCAAGGCTAAGAATGGTGGCTGCGATATCATCATCTTCCCGGAACTTTCTATCCCGGGATACTTTATCGGTGACATTTGGGATCAGCCGGATTTTATCAATGAATGTATCAGCTTCGGCGATGAAATCAGATCGTTATCCGACAATATCGTCATCATTTTTGGCAACGTCGCTAAGGAATCAGACCGGCTCAACCTGGACGGCCGGACACGGAAATATAATGCCATGTTCATCGCCCAAAACGGACAGTGGCTTTCTCCTGCCCGCAGCCCGTACCCGTTCTACATCAAAACACTGTTGCCGAATTATCGTGAATTCAATGATATACGCTATTTCACATCGCTCATGGAAGTAGCACAGGAACGGCATGCTTTCCCGGAAGACTTTTTATCCCCGGTACAGATTGCTTTCGATAAAGGACGCAAAATCTGCATCGGTCCGCTCATCTGCGAAGACAGCTGGGATGATAATTATCCATTTAAGCCGATGTCCTATTTAAATGATACTTATGATATTGACTTGTTCATCAATATTTCCAGTTCGCCCTTCACCTTAGGCAAGACGAACCGCCGCCACCGCCTCTTTGGGCAGGCAATCAAAAAAATAAACCGGCCGGCTATCTATGTGAACTGCACCGGCATCCAAAATAATGGCAAGAATATCTACACCTTCGATGGCTCCAGCAGTACCTATCAGAAAGACGGTTCGCTCCATTATGAATGCCATCCGTTCACTGAAGAAATGTCCATCGTCACCTGTGATGAAACATCAGGAAAATTCGTTTCCCCGGTTCATCATAATCCACATCAGGACCAGACATCCGAAATATACCACAGCCTGCACTACGGCCTGCAGTCGTTCCTGGAAAGTATCGGCGTCAATAAAGTCGTCCTCGGTGTATCCGGCGGTATCGATTCAGCTGTAAATGCCGCTTTATATGCCACGGTATTATCGCCTGAAAACATCTTATTGGTCAATATGCCAAGCTGCTATAATTCCAGCCTGACCAAAAATCTGGCTAAGCAGCTCGCCGATAATATCGACTGCCTGTATACCGTCATCCCGGTCCAGGACAGCCTGGAACTGACCCGCCATCAATTTGGCGAAGCGGCTCTCCTGCAGCAGGACTCAGCTGCCGGTCATTTGCAGCTCACGAGTTTTATCGAAGAAAACATTCAGGCCCGCGACCGTTCCAGCCGTATCTTAGCTGCTGCTGCTGCTTCCTTCGGCGGCGTCTTTACCTGTAATGCCAATAAAGCGGAATCAACAGTCGGCTATGCAACCCTGTATGGCGACAGTGCCGGCTTCCTGGCCGCTACCGCAGATCTATGGAAACATCAGATTTACGATTTGGCCCGGTACCTCAACGAAAAGGTATTCCGCCATGAAGTAGTCCCCCAGGGCTCCATCGATGTCGTCCCCAGCGCGGAACTTTCATCCGCTCAGGATATCACCAAGGGACAAGGAGATCCTCTCATTTATCCCTATCATGATTATCTTTTCGCTTCTTTTGTAGAACGCTGGCAGCGGGCTACGCCGGAATCCATTTTGGAATGGTATCTTGACGGCACCCTGGAACAGCATATCGGCTGTGACGTCAACGTCCACACCCTCTTCCCTAAAGCAGGTGATTTTATTGCCGATTTGGAACGGTGGTGGCGTCTCATCGCCGGCTTTGCCGTCGCCAAACGCATTCAAAGTCCGCCTATCCTTTCTATCAGCCGCCGTTCCTTTGGCAATGATCTGCGGGAAGCCCAGCTCAAGCCATATTTTACCGTTCGCTACGAAAAATTAAAAGAAAAAGCGTTGGCACAAGACAAATAAATCATAGTACATAAAGGATACGCCATTTTACGGCGTATCCTTTTTAGTTGCTGACACAGCGGTATCCCTGTCGATTTTTATTTATTGGTAATCTTACAAATATTTTTCAATTCTATCGAGATGGTTCCGTCAGGATTATTGATGATCTGTATATAATCTGTATTTTCGATGTATTCGGACGGAAACGTGATTTCTATGCCCGTATCTGTCTTAATCTTATGATTTTTCCCCGTCTTGCGGGCATACTCTTTTTCAATGGACACATCCGCAGGCATCTGCGCTTCCCGGACCTGTGACTCAAATTCTTCCTGCATCTGCGGTGAATCGGCAAACACGCCGGCCCCCAGATTTTGCGGTGAGAAGGAATCGGCCGTTTCCGCATTTTCAACAAGATACTGCTTCGTCTTTGACAATGCCTCCACCGTGCTACCTCCATGATCTTCCGCCACTTTGGCAGCGATTTTGGTAACCATCTTCACGGCGTCTTTGCTGGAAATAACCGCCGTACATTGGAGTAATTTATCCGGCAATATATAGATATCCTGTCCGTCCATTTGTCTTTTCTTATCGACGAACCGGACCGAAAAATCCCGGCAATTGATAAGCGCATAAGCTTCCGCCTTTTGTGCAGCTCCCGGCAAAATAGCCTGGTGCTGAATCAATTTATTGTATATCGCCCCATCATCATCGAGGATCTGATGAGTATACGCGGTCTTATTATCCAGCATCAGTATTCCCAGCCAGCGCACGTCATCATCATCCTGAAAATCCACGACCAGAGCATCTACCGATTCAGGAACATCACAATGGCTCAGGATATCAAAAAGACTGCGCGCTGCTGAAGCCGCAAATTCATCGAATTTCAGGGACCCCGCCGCCAAATTTTGGACCAGAGGCTGAAACTGACTCGTCGCATAAAAAGCCCCGGTCTGCTGACTGGCATCATGCCGGATCTTATTGATGCGCTTATCTACATATTCATATACTACATCGCTGGAAAAATCCAATTCTTTTTGTGATAAAATACAAACATTCGTATTGAAATCCAACACGTGGAGAATCGCCTTATTAATCAACATAAACTAATACCTGCTCCTTCTGAGGCTGTATTAACAGCCCTATACATTCACTACTGACTCATCATTTCAAATACAGATACTTCCCGGGAACATCCCATGCGGAATGGCAGCCAATGACCCGTTCCCCTGTTGACATACCCATAACAGCCGTCTTTGTGAAAAAGGCCGCGCAAATACTTGAATCCCACAGCTTGCACCAACGGTCCCAGTGGGGCAAATTGTGCCCCATGGGTATGCCCGCAGAGCGTAAGGGGAATATGATGTGCAAACGCTTCATCAATAAAATCCGGATGGTGGGCCAACAGGATAACAAACGCATTGTCAGGAATCCCCTGCAATGCCGCCGTGACATATGATTCGCGGGCTTCATCAAACGCTTCTTTGCCTCTGGCAAAACTGTAATCGACACCAGCAATATAAAACGGGATATCATCCCGTCCCTGGCGGCCTGCCAACTCGCTGCCCCGGCCGGGACTGGCCATAAAATGGCTGTTGCGTAAAATCCGCACCGGTGTCTGTGTCAGCATGGCCGTAATATCATCAAAGCCGCGATAATATTCATGATTTCCATAGCAAAAATCGATGCCGTCAGGAAAACGGGCTGCATTGTCCACTAAGATCTGCTGAAATTCCGGCAATAACGACACTTCATCAATCAGATCACCGGTCATGACCAACCGATTCACGTGCTGCTCAGCCAATGCATCCAGCGCTTCCTGCAACCGCCGGGGACTAAAAAATAAACCCATATGGACATCGGAAATCTGGCCGATCCTATACCCTTCCAAATAATCCGGCAGGCCCGCAAATAACAGCGGATGTACGGTTACGGCCAAATCCTTTTCACCTAAAAAATTCCCGATCATTCCGGTTCCCAAAGACAGGACCGGAATCGCCGCTGCTGCCCCTTTAAGGAACGTCCGGCGTGACATCGTGCCTGACACAGGTACGGCTACAGCCGGCGGATTTTTTTTATGCTGAAGCCGCCGCCGAATCCATTGGATACCACGATATATGGCACAGCCGACAGCTGTCACCACCAGGACCGGCAATGCTAAAATAAACATGAACAGCCATCCCAATGAAGCAAGGGACCCGTACATCCAACCTATGGCCGCCTCTCCATCGGTAAAATAAGGAAAGGCATTCCCATAATAACATAAACATCCTACAGCCACCGCCGTACCGGCCATAGCCGCTGTAAAAACCGCCAATTTATGATTGGTCCGGTTAATAAAATTCCACAATACGACGGCTAGAACCGTAAAGCAGAATAAACTGATCATAAAATTAATAAAAAAAGGCCCTCTCATTATACCATAGCAGTGATTTTCCCATGCGGTCCGGCCCAGGGAATCGTCGTATATTGATCACGACGCAGCCACTGCCAATCCTCCTTATCTATATCAACGCTGCCGCTAACTTCCTGCTCATAAATCGACATCTGCCATATTTTATGAGAAAAAACGTGTTTGAGCGTTCCAATCGGGACGGAGCAATCAGCCGGAACCTTCACCCCTGCCGTTTGCAGCAGATTGCGTACAGCCTTCCAGCCTTCTTCCCCTGCTCCCATGACGTTGGGAAACTCCCACATCGAAGCCAGCAATCCTTTTTCCGGGCGGCGGTGTATCAGCCAATACGGTCCATTTGTTACCACCAGGACGGTAATCTTTTCAGTAGGTATGTCCTTTTTCGTAATACGTACGGGAAGCTCTTTTTCCCGCCCCGCCCTTTGGGCCCGGCAAATAGCTTGCAACGGGCATATATCACAATGCGGGCTCTTGGGAATGCAGACCATCGCTCCAAAATCCATCAGTGCTTCATTAAAGGTACCGGGATTGTCAGCTGGAAGCTGTTCCTGTACCAGCACGGTAATTTTCTTTTTTACTTCTGTCGATAAAATATTTTCGCCAATATCATACAGTCTGGCAAAGACCCGCAGGACATTGCCATCTACGGCAGCGACAGGCTGGCCATAGGCAATGCTGAGGATAGCACCGGCCGTATAATCACCAATTCCTTTTAACTGCAAGATATCTTTTTTTGTATCCGGCACCTTGCCGCCATAGGCCGATTGTACTTCACAAACGGCCTGATGGAGGTTACGGGCCCGGGAATAATATCCCAAGCCCTGCCACTGACGCAATACTTCATCCTGAGATGCTGCTGCCAGTGAAGGGATATCCGGAAATCGTTCCATCCAGCTATCATAATACGGCCGTACGGCTTCTACTTTTGTCTGTTGCAGCATGATTTCCGATACCCATACTTTATAGGGATCACGCGGCGCATCGCATCGCCACGGAAGGTCACGGCGATGCGTACCGAACCACGTCAGCAACAGGGGCGCCCAATGTATCGTATCTGTCATAGTATTATCCTTCTATCCTGAATACATGTTTTACATCAATATGCTCAGTAGTATCCCTAAATTAAAATCTCCGGGTACTATCATCTGATTATACTATTATACTGATTGTATGCAGGGTGTCAATTTTTTTCAAGATGAGGGGATGTCATCAAGTTATTGAATACAGTTTAAAAAAAAGAAGTCCTATGCTACAATAGATATTAGATTGTGTAAAGGAGCCGCGATTATGGAACTACATTCACCTCAGCATATACTTGAATATAACCTGGATCTGGGCAAGACCAAACCGGATACAGTGCATCGTGATGAGAAATATTGTCCTTTTTGCGATGTTTCCCATTTAAAAAATATCCTGGATACACAGGGTCATATGATTTGGCTGGAAAATGCCTATCCGGTCTTAAAAGATTCCTGGCAGACCTTAATCATTGAAACCAATGACTGCAATGGCGAATTTTCCAATTATACAGCCGCCTATGCTACGAAACTCATCCGTTTTGGCCTGGAAAAATGGCAGCAGGTAAAAGATATGCAGAAATTCAAGTCTGTCGTCTTCTACCGCAATCACGGCTATATGTCCGGAGGTACCATTCACCATCCGCATTCACAAATCGTCGGCTTTGAAAAATATGACTATCATGAGGATATCCATCCGTATCATCTGATGGGTACCCCTATCCTCACTGAACCGGGTATCGAAATCAATCTGTCATCACAGCCTATTATCGGTTTCTATGAAGTGAACCTCATCTTAAGTGATTATGATAAATTACCGCAATTCGTTCACTATATGCAGATTACATCAGAATATTTCCGCCATAGTTTCATCAGCTTCAACGACAGCTACAATATTTTCTTCTATGATTTTCCCGACGATACTAATTTATACGTAAAAATCGTCCCCCGTTTCCTGACCAATCCGTTGTATGTCGGATATATGATTTCGCAAACAGCTAATAAAGGGCATACGGAACGATTCATGAATTCATTGAAGAAAAAACTGTTGCAGAAGCATTGCCATTTATTCTGATTGCCTGCATACACCCCATAAGAAAGAAAGGAAGTATATATGCGATTATTTGCTATTGGAGATTTACATCTGTCGGGTAATCCACCCAAAAAGCCGATGGATGTATTCAGTCCCCGCTGGATAAACCATTGGACCCGCATCCAGGCCGATTGGAGGGAACGAGTCAGCGACGAAGATACCGTTCTTATTGCCGGAGATACCTCCTGGGCTATGCACTTAGCTGAAGCACAAGAAGATTTAAATAGTATCCGCGCACTGCCGGGCCATAAGATTTTTATCCGGGGGAATCATGATTTCTGGTGGGAAAGCGCCGGAAAACTGAACCGCCTGGATGCCGGAAATAATATGCAATACCTTTACGGCACGACAGCCCTCCTCGATAACAATCAAATATGCATCTGTGGGACCCATGGATGGATTTGTCCCGGTGACATCCATTACCAGGAAGAAAAAGATGCCAAGCCGTATCGCCGTGAATTGCTGCGGGTTGAACGGACACTGCAGGAAGCAGCAGCACTGCATTGCCAGCACACCCTCCTCCTGCTGCATTATCCGCCGGTCTGCGATTTGACAAAACCCAGCGGTTTTACCGATTTATTGGAGAAGTATCATGTTCCACTCTGCGTGTTCGGTCATCTCCACGGCATGGAACCGAATACGATGTTTCCCAGACGGTATAACGGCACCCTGCTGCAACTCGTCTCTGCCGACTATCGGGACTGTAAGTTATTAGAAATTAATTTCAATGAGGAGGTATCTGATGAGCCAAATCGCTAAAAAGCACCTGTTGGCAGGTATCATCTTCGGCGATACTGAAACAGGGGAATACGTCTATCTGCCAGGTGGAGAAGTCGGTACAGATCATCCGCTGTGTATCTTTGAACATGACGGTACCAAAGAAGATGTGCCGCTGGAAGAAGCAGGCCATTTGATAGATCATCTAACTTTAAAAAAATGCCATCACCCCAGTTTGGGGAACCGGTCATTTTAACCGGCTATATTGATAAGGGTATGTTGAGGATCCATGATTTTCCCTGCCCTATCCATTATATATGAAAAAGAGGTCCTGAGTGTTATATATTCCAACACTCAGGACCTCTTCTTTATCATTGCCATGATTTTAATGTAAAATCACAAATTTTTCTTTACATTTTGCTGATTGCCCCTTTTAGCTATCGTAAACCAGAAGGTTACGCCATCCGGGCTATTATACATACCATACTGTTGATTATGGAGCTTCACCAGAGCTGCAACAATCCCCAGTCCTAGTCCATGGCCGCCAAAAATACGTTCTTTACGTGCCCGTGATGAATCCACTTTATAAAAAGGTTCCCAAATTCGTTTTTGGTATTCCGGATCTATCTGGATTCCCTGATTATAGACACTAATCTTATACGCATCCCCTATATCCTCAGCACTAACTTCGATCTTCTTGCCTGCATCGGTATAGTCAATGGCATTGTTAAGAAAATTAGTAAGGATCGTATCATATCGTTCCGGATCACCATAGACCGTCAGTTCTGCCGGTAAATTCCAACATATCTGAACGTTTTTCTTTTCTATTACATTGGCAAATCGATTCTTTGCTTCATCAACCAAGGCACCGAAATCAAATATGGTCTGTTCAATCCGGAAAGACCCTGTTTCTACCCGCGACAGATTCAGCAAATCCTTGACCAGTTTATCCATCTTTTCCGTTTCACTGCGGATAATATTGCAATACTGATTGCGCGTTTTTTCATCGACATCCAGACTGTCCAATCCTTCCGCATAGCCCTGGATAATCGCCAACGGCGTCTTCAATTCGTGTGATACTGCAGAAATAAAGGATTTTCTCATATGTTCTACTTCTTTTGCTTTATCCAATTGCTTTTTCAGTTTCGCATTGGATTTCTTGAGCTCTTCAAGCGCCATACTGAGCTGATCAGACAATGTATTCAGGCTGTTCCCGAGTTGTCCGATTTCATCATCCCAGGTATGATTCCATCGTTTGGAAAAGTTGAGACGGGTCATCGCTGTTGACTGCCGGCGCAACTCCAGCATCGGATTGGTAATCCTGCGGGAAAACCATACCGAACCGGCAATGGCGATAACCAGCCATATAGCTCCTAATGTAAAGATAAATCTCTGAAAAATGTCAACGCTTTCCTGGAGCGGTGCCACCGGCCGCATCATAAGCAGATACGTATGTTCAGAAATACGATTGATAAGGTAAAAATATTGGAAATTAGGATCCGGTTTATAATATCTCACCTGTCCGATTTCCGACTCATTCGGTTTATCTCCCTGTACAAGGGCAAACATTTCCTGGATATGCTTAGGCGGTTTCATATCATTATCTGGCTTGTCCATTTTCTTATCTTCGTCCGCTCCGTCATTTTTATCTGGATCCGCATCCCCCGGCTTATGCATAAACTTATTCATATTTTTCCTGAATCCGGGATGAGATGAGTATACCAGCTGGCTGTTATCGACAATGAGGACATCCGCCCCTAAATTCCGGCTTATTTCATCCATCTGTTCTTCCCCGTCAAGACCTTGTTCCTGGTAAATCCGGGTAATACTCTGACTGGATTGGATCATATTATCTTTCTTTACTTCGTAGAAATATCTGTCAAATCCCAATCCGACGGCAATCATCAGGGCAATAATAAAAAACAAGGTGAATCCGCTTACATAGAGGCTGACTTTGACACGAATGGATTTACTCATTTTGAATCGTAACGATAGCCGTAGCCGCGGACGGTCTTAATCAGATTTCCCTTGTCACCGAGTTTGATGCGCAGCCGATTGATATGGGTATCGACGGTACGTAAATCACCATAGTACTCATAATTCCATACTTTGTTAAGGATCTGGCGGCGGCTTAATGCCTTCCCTTCATTAATCATGAGATAGTTCAGTAATTTATATTCCGTAGGGCTGAGATTGATATATTTCCCATCGATAACGACCTGTCGGGCATTACGGTCAATGGATACGCCTTCTTCGGATTGATTTTCGTCTTGTTCTTCTTCTTTTTGAGAACGACGCATCAACGCTTTGATTTTCGCTACTAATATCTTGGGGCTGAATGGTTTGGTAAGGTATTCATCGACACCCAGATCATACGCAAAAAGCTGGTCGATTTCTTCACCTTTAGCGGTGATCATCATGATAGGTACCGTCGATTCACGGCGGATTTCCCGGCATACCGTCCAGCCATCATACCCTGGCATCATTACATCGAGAAGGATTAAATCCGGATGTTCTTCCTTATATATTTCCAACGCTTGTTTTCCGTCGGCTGCTTCGAGGATTTCATAACCTTCCGGACGAAGAAAATCAGCAACCAGTTGGCGCATCAGTTGTTCATCATCTGCAATCAGTATTTTTTCCATATGTAAATTCCTTTCTAAACCAATCTACCGGCTCCGCATATTTTTGTATTGTTTCTATATCATCAAGACCCTGGAGCCACATTCCTATCGCTTTACCATTGATGATCAGTTCCGGAGCAATATCCCTGACCGGTATCAGGACAAATGCTCGTTCCGTCATGTACGGATGGGGTAATTTCAATACATCCGTATCATATGTCACATCCGGACTGTAAACCAGATCGATATCAATAGTACGGGCGCCCCATTTTTCATGACGCACACGCCCCAGGCTTGTTTCAATATGTTGACATACCCTCAGCAGGGCCGGCCCATCCAAATCTGTTTCTATCAACGCCGCCCCATTGAGAAAATCCGGCTGATCCGTTTTCCCCCAGGGAGGTGTCTTATATAAGGAAGATACGGCAGTCACAGAGACATGCGCCGACGAATCCAACATCTCTACAGCTTGGGACAACGTCTTCTTTTTAGGCCCTGCATTGGCCCCCAGGCTGAGATAATATATCGTCATACCGGCTCCTCTCTATCGTAACAGCGACATCCTGCAAAAGACCTCCGACAGGTGCCTGTGGTTTATGGACCGTAACATCCACCGCATCGACAGGAAATTGTGACAACAATGCACCGGCAATCGCTTCCGCGACGGCTTCAATGAGTTTATATGTATGATTTTCCACAATTTCCCTGACAATATGATATACGTTACTGTAGTCAATGGTTTTGGATAAATCATCACTGTTTCCTGCTGCCCGCAAATCGACGTATAAGACAATATCGACATAAAAAGGCTGTCCCGTCTTATTTTCTTCGGGAAGACACCCATGATACCCATAAAACGTCAGCCCTGTCAATGTAATCCTGTCCATCATCATCCTCCTCCATACAATCTATTTCCTATAATACTACATAATACGCCGCGATGAAAATCAATCCCCCGACGATGATAAAAAAGGGACTGGCATATTGCTGCCATATACTCTGTTCATGGTCTAAATATATTTCCTGCGGATTTTCCGCATTATACCGCAAATCAACAGTATCCCCGGCAACGATTTTCCATTCGGAATCACCGTAATCATACCGGGATTTATATGTCGTCCCCTGAGCCGTAAACTGCACCACCGGATAAAATAAGCTGCCGCTCTTCATCTTTTTTTCCTCGAAACCCAGCAGCGTCCCCTTGGCGGCAACTTTACAGTGCCGCGTCAAAGCCCGTAATTTCCATCCGTGATACGTACCTACAACAATAAATAAAATGCCCAATGCTGCCGGTAAATAATAAAATACACTCATGCACGATTCCTCCTGTATATCTTTAATAATATCTTTTTTGTATTCGCTCTGCAATAGCCAACGCCAATAATATTCCCATGGACGCCGTAACGAGCTGCGGCCAGCTCATCATCAGGAAGATGGACGCCCGTATGAATGGCGGGAAATCCATGATGCTGAAAAGCAGGTAAAAAGCCCCACAGAGAGAAACACATTTCAAACAAACTGCCAGGACCCAGCCTGTCAGATGATACGGTCTGAAAAGGAATACAGCGGTAACAAATACGATATTCCCCACTGCGACAGGTATGATAAACGGCAAAAAGGGCAGCATGCCTTCAAGCCAGGCAAACAACGGCGTCATACACGCTACGATGACAGCTGGTTTCCAGCCAATCAGCAGCACGGCAAGGACCAGGCACGTATTGACTAAGGAACCGATAATAAACATACCGGTCTGTGGCGGCATAGGAAGTATGATGCGCAGCCCCTGCAATACCAATGTCACCGTCAGCAAAACCGCGGTACGAGTCAATTTTTGTGTAAAATTCAGATTCAAATGCTACTGCACCTGCCTAAAACGGTAATTTTTTGTTATAATAAATAACGTACTTATTATATTGTATCTTTCGAGGTGTTTTATGTCAAAACGATTTATTCATTCTATCAATTATATGCGCGGCCTGTGCATGCTGGGCGTCATCGCCATCCATGTCGGCTCCGTGGAACTGACCGCAGCTTCTCCCAATCTGGGACTGGTCGCGGTATTGGAAATCCTGTCCCGTTTCTCCGTACCGGCATTTTTCTTTCTTTCTGCCTTCGGCATGTTTTACAGTCAGCCCTTATCAGCACCTTTTGTCTATAAAGACTATTTGAGGCGGCGGCTGCGGACCGTTTTTGTCCCGTATATCGCCTGGTCTTTATTCTATATGGTATACGTTTCTGTGTTAAGCCATAATTTCAATATTTTCCAGCCATATACATTCGTTAAGACGCTATGGTATGGGCTGGCTATGTATCATATCTATTTTTTAGTCATCTTATTGTGGTTCTATTTTCTCATGCCGGTCTGGCGGCCGCTGCTGCGGTTCATGAATCGGAAACCCTGGACTTATTTCACATTATTATTCATCGGCAATGTCATTTTTAATTTTTATTCCAGTTATATCTGGACTGTTCAGTCTGACAATGTGCTGATCCAGGATGCTTTTAATTATCGGCTGAACTATGTCGTCCTGCATTATCTGTTCATCTTTATGTTCGGGGCACTGACGGCCGAACATTTCCAGGACATCACAACATGGTTATCTCATCACGGCGTATTCATCAATGTCTTTCAGGCTCTGACTACGATATCCATGCTGGCCGGATATTATGGAATCATGCATTATCTGGACTACGATCCCTTATCCGCTGTATTTACCATCCATCAGCTTAGTCCGATGGGAATGGCGTACACGTTATCGACCATGCTGTTCCTCCTCTATTGGTGGGAATGCCGCCATGTTCCTTCCTTCGTTCATCATGTATTTACTATCTTAGGAAACTATTCCTATCCCATTTATCTGGTTCATCCCGTATTCCTGAGTATCTGTACCGGTTTGTGCGCCCATATGCATTTATATTTACGAGCCTGGCATATCGTCGTCATATATTGTATCGTTGCCGCTTTATCAACAGTATATTCGGCGATTATTTACAAATTATCTTTACCCCATTGGCTGAATATATGCCTGAAAGGAAAATAGTGATATCGCATCATCTGATATAGGACGATACGAAAAAATGGTCCCTTGCGGGACCATTTTTATGCTGTTAAACTAATTTTTCTTCTGTTCAACTTTTTCCAGGACTTCATTGGCCATACGAGCCCGGGACTTAATAACAACATTCCCGTCCTTAATGGATTCCGGGTAGAAGCTGCTCTTATATTTGCTTTTCTTAGTTTTCGTAACCATTTCTTTTAACTGAATCGTCTGGTCATCTACATTATAGACGTATGTGCAATAGTCTGTCGTATCGCCTGACGTTTCTACGGTCTTAAAAGTCAGGATAGTACGGCCCATATCGAATGTAATCTTTGCAGAATTCATATCGATTGCTGTGTATTTATTATATTGCCACATATCATCCGCTGCAAATACAGTCATTGCAGAGATAGCCAACGTCATTCCTAAAGCAGCTAAAACTTGTTTCACTTTCAACTATAACACCACCTTCACATGTTTACATGTATTATATCATGAATGGCGAAGAGTGGCCAGTTATGAGAAAAAAAACTCAATTATTTCTAAAAAAAGATTCATTATCTGTTATCGATTTTTTCGGGATATATATCATGCTGGGATAAACGCTGCCAGGCAACCTTTTCCCACGGCGTCCCTTTGCGGCCATAATTACAGTACGGATCAATACTGATGCCGCCCCGGGGAAGGAATTTCCCCCAGACTTCGATATATTTAGGAGCCATAAGGGAAATCAGATCGTCCATGATGATATTGACGCAATCTTCATGGAAGTCACCATGATTCCGAAAGCTAAAGAGGTATAGTTTCAAGGACTTGCTTTCTACCATACGCTGGTCCGGCACATATGAAATATAAATAGCCGCATAATCCGGCTGCCCGGTCTTAGGACAAAGGCTGGTAAATTCAGGACAATTGAATTTGACGAAATAATCTCTGTCCGGATGCTTGTTGACGAATGTTTCCAATAATTCAGGATCATAATCCTGTTGATACTGTGTATGCTGACTTCCCAGAGATGTAACCCCCTGAAGTTCTTCTGTTGTACGACTCATATTCCCTCCTGATGAAACGTATATGCCCTTTCTATGATATGAACAAGAAAGGTACCACAAATGCCGGAAATTATCTGCCCGACGGACAGGCTGACTACAAGTATGCTATAGGGGATATGAAGTAAATAGGAAAGCCATACACTGACACCTAAAGACGGCACAGCCCAGATAGGCAATACGATCAGCCATATATTCCAGCCATGCTGCCGGATTTGAACAATCAGCCATGCTGACGCCATCCCGACAAAACATCCGCCGAACATATCTAAAAATCCGAGCCCCCCAAAAAGAAAATTAGAAATCAAATTAGCGATTCCCAACGGCACTACCAGAAAGGGATATACGTATGCTAATGCATACAATGCCGTAGCGATCCGAATCTGATAGACTCCAAAAGAAAATCCCTGTGTAATATACAAGGTAACAACGTAAATAGCAATAATCATACTGGATATGGTCATTCTGCGAGTATTGGCGATAAAATTATACATCAGCGCTACCTCCTTTCTTATATCAAAAACGGGTCTGTCAGCGACAAACCCGTAAGCATACAATCATGTTGTATAACTCCTAGTTTTGTTTACCGACAGGATGGATTACGAACTGTCCTATGAAATTTTACCAGACTACCCTGCCCAGGACGTGATCAATCGGGACCGGGCCGATAAAGCGGCTGTCACTACTATGATTGCGGTTATCACCCATACAAAATACATATCCTTCCGGAATCGTAATCGTATCTTTACGGCTGTATGTCATGGATTCATTGATATACGGTTCATCGAGAGCTTCGCCGTTGCGCCATACCTTGCCATCATGGAAAGCCAGGGTATCACCCGGCCGGCCGATGACCCGTTTTACCCAGACATTTTTAGTCTGCAGATCATGATCAAAAAAAGCCATATAATTGTGCATCGGTTCCGCTACATCATCTTTCCATGTGCGGGGATAATGGACCCGGCTGTCAATAATGACGATATCACCATAATTCGGCACTTCTTCCATGACATGTGTCCATTTAGAAACAACAAGGTATTCTCCATTATGTAATGTAGGTACCATCGATTCACCGGAAACCCGTGTCGGTTGAAAAAAGAAAATATGGATAACCATAGCAATGGCTAATGCTATAATAATAGAATAAATCCATTCGTATGCTTCGTGTAAAATAGTATTCAAATTGAGCCTCCTTACGTACTTATCTATTTTACCAAACAGATACAGCAAAAGCAAGAGACAAGCAGCAATATCCCCGTCATGAAATACAAGGTTTATCTGCTGCCTTTTTCTATCATGTATGCCAATTCTCTGGAGTCCAATACCCCGTTTTTCCGCCCGGTGATTTGTCCATATCTGGCAATCATCAGGGATTGCGGAACGTCATTGACGTTATAATCAGAAGCTGCTGATATATCTGCCGTATAAAAAGGCAAATCATAGTCATGATTTACAAAAAAAGTCTGCATCTCTTCCTCGGATTTCCCTGCCGCCAGGATAACAAAATAGACCTGGTGTCCATATCTGTGATACACATCTTCCAATATATCAAGCTGGGTTATGCTCAACTCACTCCAAGGCATCCAAAATAAAACATATACCGGTTTCTTATTATATAACTCTCTCATCGTACAGTCTTTTCCCGACTGATCATAGAGGGTAATATTATGGGCCAGTGACTCTGTTTCCATTTGGGAAATACGTTGTGCTTCCTTCTTATCTGCGTCCTGGGCAATTTTTTCATCTTTGCCGGGCCAAAAAAACAGCATGATAATGATACAAATAAGTGCCAGGACGATCAAAATCTTATTTTTCATTTCTTATAGCCTGTCGAAAAATCAACAAGATTCCGTAACGGTTTGCCCGCTAAAAAGTTTCTCAGATTCGCAGCGGCAATATGAATAATATTATCATGGGTCGCCTGCAAATGATATCCGCCAGAAACATGAGGTGTAATATAAATACCTTTCGTATGCCACATCAGGTCCCCGTCAGGCAGCGGTTCCGGATCGGTTACATCAACGGCAGCCCCGGCAAGATGGCCGCCTTTCACGGCATTACAGAGGTCTTTTTGAACAACATTGGATCCCCGGCCGATATTCAAAAAATAAGCTCCCCTTTTCATCGCCGCAAAACGTTCGCTGGTATAAAGATGATATGTTGCCGCCGTATCCGGCAGACAGGATGCAACAATATCCGCCCTGGCCAGATATGTATCAAGTTCATCCATCGTCCCCATTTCATCTGCTTCCGGCACCAATACGGTGCTGCGGCGGTGAATCCCCGTGACATGGGCTCCCATCGCTTTCATCCGTTTGCCGAACTGGCGTCCGATATCACCAAACCCGATAATCAACACCTGCGCACCATAAATAGATTGGACAGTCCCTTCATCATGCCAGTATCCCTTTTTTTGATTATCATAATACACATATAATTTTTTCATCATCGCCAGGAGCTGTCCTGTCATATGTTCTGCCAATGCCAGTCCATAGGCACCGGTAGCGTTGGTCAGATATACACCGTCAGCTAATATGCCCGGCCGGCAGTATGAATTGGCTCCGGCACTGTTAAGCTGGAGCCATTGGAGATGTACCGCTTTGGACAAAAGTGATGGGGCGATGTTGCCGATAATGACATCAGCTTCTGTCAAAATCGAATCCGGTACCTGCACTTCTACCGGTCCCTTGGGCTGAAGATAGATGATTTCATTTTCACCAGCAGCTGCTTCCAGCCATTTTCGATGCTGCTGATTGGTTTCCATTGCCACTATTATTTTCATGATGATCCCTCTTATCTCAGATAGTTACGGGTATATTATCCTATATTCATGTCTCCTTGTAAATAGAAAAAATCCGTAAATCGGACCATCCGGCCCTTTTTACGGATTTATCAGTGTCATACTACTGCTGCGTATTGATTTAACAACTGCTGACTACCAGTCCAGTTTTCCTGTTATAAGGTATACTAAGAGGCCTTTTTCAGCATGACGGCGGTTTTCGGCTTCATCGAGGATGGTTTCCAAATGTTTTTCCATGATATCCTGCGTAACTTCAAAACCAGGATGAATGGGCATATCATGAAAGACCATCGTATCGGTTTCTGCCATCAGGTCGTCATCGATCTGATACGGCATCATCATATTGATGATAGAATCTTTCTTTTCTTTATACGCCGGATTGGTGAAAAATTCCATATCGACCCACGTATCGGTATAAACGCAATCTACATCAGCAACGACCTTTTTCAATTCTGCCTTGGAGATATCTGTAGGAAGTTCGACATAATGACCAGTCTTTTTCAAATCATCATAAAAATCTTGTCCGATAGCCATGACCTGGCTGAACGGCGTCAGACCATACATGGTTCCACCCATTTTAGTAACGATTTCACTAAGAGAATTATACGTGTTATTTTTAGCTCCGATATACAATACTTTGGCATCAAAATGACCCGTCTTTTCATAGAGCGTAAGCATATCTGCCAATGCCTGTGTCGGGTGAAATGTATTATCACACCCATTGATGACCGGTACCGTCCCATGTTTCATAAACGACATGGTCGTTTCGGATTTTTTGAACCGTCCCATGATGCAATCCACATTGCGGCAAACATATTTTACTTCGCTCATGATATCTCCGATTGTAAAATTACTGTCGGCCCATTTCTGATTATATGATTTCCCTCCTAATTCTTCCATTCCGATGGAAAAAGATAAGTAGGTTCGATTCGATGTTTTTTCAAATAAAGTGTATAATTTTTTACCGTCCAGAAGATGATCATAAGCACTCTGGTTTTGTTTTATTTTTTCTGCCAGCAATAAAATCCCTTTTAATTCAGCTTCTGTATAATCGGAAAAGCTATTCATATGTTTCATTTATATACATCCTCCAAACTATGACCTCAACTCTAAATGTATTTATATTCTAACACATCTCATTCTTTTGTTCAAGTTTTTATGCAATATTTTTACAATTTCATGCACGGCAGGGTATAATAAAAAGCTGTTGGAATAACTCCAACAGCTTTTTACTGATTTCGTACTAGTGATTACTTGTCTTTATTGGCAACATTCAGACGGCATAATGCCCGCTGTAATGCAAGCTGCGCCCGTTCGATGTCAATCGTGTTTCCCGCATCGCTAAGTCGTTTTTCTGCTCTTCCCTTAGCTGCGTTAGCCCGATCTATATCAATATCTGCCGGTCTTTCCGCCGCCGGCGTAATGACCGTGATCTTGTTGTTATTAACTTCCAAAAAGCCTTTAGCAGCCGTAATGCATTCACGTTTGCCATTCACTTCATATTCCAGAGGCCAAATAGCAAGAGATGCAATAAGCGGCGCATGATGAGGCATGATGCCCAAATCCCCATCTAATGCACGAGCAAGAACAAATGTAACATCTTCACTCAGCACAGCAGCGTCTGGCGTAATCACTTCCAAATGAATTGTACTTCTTGATTCTGCCATTGCCTATTCTCCTTTCAGAGTCTTGGCCTTCTGGTATGCTTCTTCAATATTGCCGACCATATAGAATGCCTGTTCCGGCATATCGTCGCATTTACCTGACAAGATTTCCTTGAACCCTTCAATCGTATCCTTTAATGGAACATATCGTCCCGGCTGGCCAGTGAACTGTTCAGCAACAGCAAATGGCTGACTCAGGAAACGCTGGATTTTACGAGCCCGGGAAACTGTCAATTTATCATCTTCAGACAATTCATCAATACCGAGGATGGCAATGATATCTTGCAAATCATTGTATTTCTGCAAAATAGCCTGTACGGCACGAGCCGTATTATAATGATCATCCCCTAAGATATGCGGATCAAGGATACGGGATGTGGAATCCAACGGATCTACTGCCGGATAAATCCCCAGTTCTGCAATCTGACGAGACAATACTGTCGTTGCATCCAGATGGGCAAATGTCGCTGCCGGAGCCGGGTCCGTCAAATCATCGGCTGGTACATATACAGCCTGAACCGATGTAATGGAGCCGTTTTTAGTCGATGTAATACGTTCCTGCAGAGCACCTACGTCCGTACCCAGTGTCGGCTGATAACCAACAGCAGACGGAATACGTCCTAACAGTGCCGATACTTCAGAACCAGCCTGAATGAAACGGAAAATGTTATCAATGAACAGCAACACGTCCTGATGTTCTTTATCACGGAAATATTCTGCCATGGTAAGACCGGACAAACCAACGCGCATACGTGCTCCTGGCGGTTCATTCATCTGGCCGTAAACCAGAGCGGTTTTATTGATAACGCCGGATTCTTTCATTTCATTCCACAAGTCATTCCCTTCACGGGTACGTTCACCTACACCCGTAAATACGGAATAGCCACCATGTTCGGTTGCTACATTATGGATCAGTTCCATGATCAAAACCGTCTTGCCAACACCAGCACCACCGAACAGCCCAATCTTACCGCCTTTTGCATACGGAGCGATAAGGTCAACGCATTTGATACCTGTTTCCAAGATTTCGGTTTCCGTTGACTGATCTTCAAACTTCGGTACCGGACGGTGGATCGGCCAATAATCATCCGCTTCCACTTTGGCATCTACTTTATCTACTGTCTGTCCGAGGACGTTGAAAATACGTCCCAGGACACCTTTACCGACAGGAACTTTGATTGGTCCGCCGGTATTTTCTGCTTCCATACCGCGGACAAGGCCGTCTGTAGAACTCATCGATACGCAGCGGACGACATCGTCACCTAAATGCTGCATAACTTCTATTATCAAATCAATAGCCTGTTCACCTTCGCCACCCGTTACATGGATAGCCGTATAAATAGGTGGTAAGTCGGCTTCTGACGCAAAACGCACATCGACGACCGGCCCAATGACCTGAATTACTTTCCCAATTTTATTGCTCATGAAGAGGCTCTCCTCTCTTTCTTAATTTTAGTCAAACCGTAGTACCTGCATTACTGCAGCGCATTAGCACCGCTGACGATTTCTGTCAATTCATTGGTAATGCCGGACTGACGGACTTTGTTATAATGAACCGTCAGTTTATCAAGCAGCTCTCCTGCATTGTCCGTTGCCGACGTCATAGCCGTCATACGGGCGCCTAATTCACTGGCTGCTGATTGAAGCAAACCATTGTATACGAACATATCCAGATATTGCGGCAAAAGGGATGACAGCACTTCCTGTGCATCCGGTGCGAAAAGATATTCTTCCCGCGGTCCCTGTGCTCCTTCTGTTTCATGCTGTTCGATAGGCAGCATTTTTACAGTTTGAACAGTCTGAGACAATGCCGATTTGAAATGCGTATAGATGACATAGACTTCGTCTACTTCACCAGACAAAAATTGTTTTGTAGCAAGATGCGAAATAGCCTGAGCATTGACAAACTGGGGCTTATCGGAAAAACCACTCCAACGCTTGTCAGGAACAACTCGCAAATGCTTCAGATATTCTGCCGGTTTGCGGCCTGTCGTAATAATATACGAGGCACTACGGGGCTTATTTTTGAGGACAGCCACCATAGCCTTGTTGATATTGGAGCTATAAGCCCCTGCTAATCCTTTATCGGCACCGATAAATATATAACAGGTCTTTTTCACTTCCCGGGCTGTAAATAAAGCATTATCATCAGAGGAAGCTGCCGATAACCGCTGCAGCATCCCTTCAATTTTGTCGGTATAGGGGGCTGTTGCCAGCGCCCGTTCCTGTGCACGGCGCAGTCGTACGGAGGATACCATCTTCATGGCCTTGGTAATCTGCTGGGTATTCGTAACGGATTTAATCCGCTTGTTTATTTCGCGTGCACTCGGCATAGATTATTCCTCCTCCTTGATCAGAGTGTGGGATGCACCATATTCTTTAGTGAATTCCACAACAGCTTTCTGGAGGGTATCTTCGTCTTCTTTACCGAGCTGTTTCGTTTCCTTGATATGCTGACCGACTTCCGGATAGTTAGCATGCATGAATTTGATAAAGCCTTCTTCAAATTCCGGTACTTCTTTGACTTCGACCGGCATCAGATAGTCTTTCACTGCCAAATATACTTCCATGACCTGATCTTCAACAGGCATTGGCTGATATTGCGGCTGAATCAACATCTGCATCGTCCGTTCGCCCTGATCGATCTGGGCTTTCGTATTTTTATCAAGATCGGACCCAAATTGTGCAAATGCTGCCAATTCACGGTACTGGGCAAGACTCAGACGTAATGTACCGGCAACCTTCTTCATCGCCTTGATTTGGGCAGACCCACCTACACGGGATACGGACAACCCGACATTGATAGCCGGACGTACACCGGAGTTGAATAATTCTGTTTCCAGGAAAATCTGGCCATCCGTAATAGAAATAACGTTGGTCGGAATATATGCGGATAAGTCACCCGCCAGTGTTTCAATAATAGGCAATGCCGTAATCGAACCGCCGCCTAAGTCATCGGACAATTTAGCTGCCCGTTCGAGCAAACGGGAATGTAAATAAAATACATCGCCCGGATATGCTTCACGTCCTGGCGGACGGCGCAAAAGCAAACTCATTGCACGATATGCCTGCGCATGCTTGGAAAGATCATCGTATACACAAAGGACATCCTTGCCCTGATCCATAAAGTATTCGCCCATAGCTACACCGGCATACGGAGCTAGATACTGAACTGGAGAACCATCGGAAGCCGTAGCAACGACGACGATTGTATAACTCATGGCATTATGCTGTTCCAATGTACGTACGACACGGGCAACAGTAGATGCCTTCTGGCCTATAGCCACATAAATACAAAGGACGCCGCTGTCCTTCTGGTTAATGATCGTATCCAACGCAATGGCGGTTTTACCGGTACCACGGTCGCCGATAATCAATTCACGTTGTCCACGACCGATAGGTACCATGGAGTCGATAGCTTTCAAACCTGTCTGCAATGGTACTTTAACCGGCTGACGATCAGCAATACCATGTGCTTTGACTTCTATCAGACGGGTTTCCTTGGTATCAATGGCACCTTTGCCATCGATAGGACCCCCTAAAGGATTTACGACACGGCCCAACAACGCATCCCCAACAGGAACACGCATAACACGGCCGGTACGGCGTACGGTGTCGCCTTCCTTGATAAGATAGTCATTACCAAGCAGTACAGCACCGACATTATCTTCTTCCAGGTTCAAAGCCAGCCCATATACATCATGAGGCAATTCCAGCAATTCCCCGGACATGCACTTATCCAAACCATAAATGTGAGCAATTCCATCCCCGACTTCCAGGACGGTGCCGACATCGTCGACGTTCATTTCCACATCATAATCTTCGATTTGTTTTTTAATTATAGCCGTTATTTCTTCTGGCTTCATTTTCATTATTCGTCCGTCACCCCATTCATAACGTCAGCTTTCAGCAGCGTATGTCTCATATCGCGCAATTGCCGCAACAAGCTTCCGTCGATTAGTCTGTCACCAATCTGAACAATGACCCCGCCAATAATGGTCGGATCAACATAGTAAAGCGGATCGATTTTTTGACCGGTCAGCTTTTCCAAACTGGCAAGTAATTTCTTTTCTTCTTCTGCCGATAGTTTTTTGACGACGCGAATTTTAGCAACCGTAATATTCTGAGCCTTGCGGGCCAAATCGATAAACCCATCAATAGCACAGATGATAGCTGCTTCACGCCGGCGATCCACCATGACGTAGAGAAACTGTAACACCAGTTTTGATAAACTATCAGCAAATACTTCTTTCAATGTTTCCTTTTTTGACGCTTCCGGCACCAGGGGATGATTGAGGAATTTCCAAAGTTCCGGATTTTCCTGGAATGTATCCCGTACCATTTTCAGCTCATTTCCAAATCCTTCAAGCTTCTTCTGTTCGCTGGCAATGTCAAATAACGCCTGGCTGTATTTGCTATAAACGATTTCGGGTATCATGATTAATTCCCCTTTGCACGTTGGCTGTGAATTCGATCAATGCAGTCCGCAATCAGTTTAGTATTAACATCATTATCCATATTTTTTTGGAGCAGTTTTTCTGCTACAGCCATAGACAGTGTTACTACTTCATTATGCATTTCTCTGATAGCGGCTTCACGTTCATTCTTGATTTCAGCCTGAGCAATTTCTTTTTCCCGGATAATCTGAGTGCGGATCGCTTCGAGTTGTTCTTGTGATTCTTTATTGGCCTGTTTCATCGCTTTATCGACGATAGCCTGCGCTTCAGCCCGGGCATTTTGAAGCTGTGCTTCATAGCCTGCTTTGATTTTAGCGGCTTCGTCACGATTTTTGGCAGCTTCACCAAGGTCCGACGCGATTTTATTTCTCCGGTCTTCCAACACTTTCAACAGAGGTTTGTAAGCAAACTTTGCTAAAATAGCTACTAAGATGACAAAGTTGAGTAATTGGAAAATCAACGTACCATTGATACTAACCAATATAATTCCCTCCTTGGCTGTGATTCATAATTCATCTTTTTGTAGTATTAAAGCATGCTGACAAACGGATTAGCGAATACCAATACGATAGCGATAACCGTTGCGATGATAGGCATGGATTCAATCAAGCCAACAGAAATAAGGAAGTTTACGAGAAGTTTGCCGCCCATTTCCGGCTGGCGAGCTATCCCTTCGAGCATCTTAGATGCAGCATGACCATCACCAATAGCAGCGCCCATAGCTGCGAATCCAACACCCAAACCTGCACCAACTGCTGACAATGCCAATATTAACGCTTTTTCCATAATAAATAACCTCCCTAATATTCATAAATAGTTGTGCTGCCCTTAATCTTCGGTAAAGGACGAAGCCAGATACGATGTCGTCAGAATCGTAAAAATAAATGCCTGGATCAGACCAATGACGATACTAAATAAGAGCCAAATCATCGGCACCCCTGCAGGCACAAGGAAATACAAAACTTCCATCAGGATTTCGCCAGCCAAAATATTCCCAAAAAGACGGAACGCCAATGTGAGCGGTCTGGTGATTTCATCCAACAAGTTAATAAGGACGAACGGTACATACGGATCAAAAAAATGCTTAAAATGCTTCTTGACTCCCTGATTCTTCAACGCCATGAAATGTACCATAAAAGATGATATCAATGCCAAAGCCACTGTCGTATTCAAATCATTAGTCGGTGACGCCAGAACATGAGGACTTGGTAACAGCCCTAATTCATTAGCAAACAAGATAAACAAAAACATCGTCAGCAACACGGAGACGACCTGTCCATATTTAGGTCCTATCGTTTCCTTGAACTGGGACAACAGCGATTCGATAACAATTTCCATCGCATTTTGTAATCCCGACGGCACAAGGGACCGACCCCGTGTAGCCGCAACTGAAACAATAATGACCAAGGCTGCCGTCAACCAGGTTAAATAAATGGTATCCATGTTGACATTCATGCCTAACAGCTGGACGATTAAATGATTACCGGTATGTAGTTCCATACGCTATCCCTCCTTTCTCCGTCGTAAATGAATAGTATTCTTCACCGTATCCGCAATGATTATTATCCGGTAAGAAAGAATGCCGGCTACAGCTGCCCAAAAATGAATCGATGGGTAATGTGAAATGAGAATCAATACAAGACAAATCAGCAAGATCCGCATTCCTGCTCCGCCACGAATAAAGGAAACTATCCGTTCCGGTGGTAAATGTAAGGCCCGTGAGCACCGACTCGTAAGCATGGCAAAATACACCAGATTCACTCCACAGCCGGCTAACCAGCCTGTCATATATTCCCAGCCACCGCCTAATGCAAGCAGCGACGTGACAATACAAGTTAAACCTATGAACTTAAATATTGTTGCCTTCACGTATATTGTGAATTCTTCCATAAGGGCCTTCCTTACTTGCCACTATCGTTCTTATCGGAAGGCTTATCATCCTTCATCAAGACGATGGCTTTTTTATATAACGTCCAAAAGCCGGATACCGCTCCCAACAGGGAAAAAACAATAAGTCCCCAGGGAGTAGTGCCCAAAAAACCATCTAAAGAATGCCCGATAAAAACACCGGTGCAAATACAAACAAAGAGTGTCATTCCCATAGAAGCAGCAATAACAATCATATCCAAAAGGATTCTTTTTTCGTGTTTCATCATCCTCTAACGGGTAATTTAAATTCTTCCGGACGACTTCCCGTATGACTAAACGCGTAGATAATCGCCTGCACGATACGTTTGGATGCAAAGCCATCGCCATACGGGTTCACCGCATTGCTCATAGCTGCATACGCTGCCGGATCGGTCAGCAAACGTTTTGTTTCCCGGTAAACAACATCTTTTTGCGTACCGATGAGACGTACCGTTCCGGCATCCACTGCTTCCGGCCGTTCCGTCGTATCCCGTAAGACCAGGACAGGCTTGCCCAAAGACGGTGCTTCTTCCTGGATGCCGCCGGAATCTGTCAGTACCAAACTGCTCTTACTCATCAGATTCGCAAACGGTTCATAATCCATCGGTTCAATCAGATGAATCCGGTCAACACCTTCCAGCTCTTCTTCCACTACTTTCCGAACCTTGGGATTTCGATGTACCGGAAAAACAATTTCTGTATCAGAAATTTCTTCGATGATATGCCGTAATGCTATATAAATATGGCGCATAGGTTCACCCAGGTTTTCCCGGCGGTGTGTCGTCAGCAAAATGATGCGATGATTCTGGAAATCCACATTGTCCAAACCAGCTTTTTCATGAAAATGATATTCGCCGGCAACGGTATTCATCAAGGCATCGATGACGGTATTCCCGGTAATGTAAATATTATGGGGATCCATGTTTTCATTGAGAAGATTTTGTTTAGCCACCGGTGTCGGAGCAAAATGAATGCTGGCAATGGAACCCGTCAGACGACGATTGATTTCTTCCGGAAACGGCGAGTAAATATTTCCTGTCCTGAGACCTGCTTCCACATGTCCTACGGGGATTTGCTGATAATACGCTGCCAGCGCACCCGAAAAAGTAGTCGTCGTATCACCGTGTACCAATACTAAATCCGGTTTTTCTTTTTCAAATACAGTTTTCAACCCCAACAGGGATTTCGTTGTAATATCATACAGCGTCTGACCCTGCGACATGATATCCAAATCATAATCCGGCTGGATATGAAATAATTCCAACACCTGATCCAACATCTGGCGGTGCTGGGCTGTAACGGCAACAATGGTCTGGATTTGATCGCGATGTTTTTTCAATTCCAAGACAACGGGTGCCATTTTAATGGCTTCCGGTCTCGTACCAAACACAGCAATGACCTTTATCATATAAGCACCTCTTTATATAAAACAATACTCTTTATATCTTTATCGTTTACGCGTAGAATTATTCGTCGTTGTCTTCCGCAATATACCAATGCGTTTGGCGGAATAAATAATAATTGCCAATACAACGAGTACAGTCACAATTCCTGTTTTATAATTTACGCTGGCTACAAATAAAGCGACAACTCCTAATATGAGGCTGACAAGATACATGATCAATACAACCTGCTTCTGGGTTAGCCCCAACGCCAATAAGCGATGATGCAGATGCCCTTTGTCCGGTTGGAAAATAGGCACCCCGCTCATTTTACGACGAATAATAGCAAATAACGTATCCAGGATTGGCACGCCCAACGCAATGACCGGTACGACCAATGCTACCGTAGCCGCGGTCTTGACCAGGCCCAGCACGGCTGCTACAGACATCGTATAGCCTAAAAGCATGCTTCCTGTATCTCCCATAAAAATCTTTGCAGGGTTAAAATTATACTGCAAAAATCCTAAAGCCGCTCCGGCCATAGCCACGATGATCATCGCCGGCAGATATTGATTCATCTTATAGGCCATGAGGAACATGGAAATAGAAGCGATAAAAGATACACCCGCCGCTAATCCATCCAACCCATCAATAAGATTTACCGTATTTGTAAAGCCGATAATCCAAAAAATCGTAATCGGTACCGCTATGATTTCCGGCAATACGATAAGTGTTCCAAAGGGATTAGTAAGCCATTCAATCTGGATACCAAAAGCTACCGGGATGGCTGCTGCCAATATTTGTCCCACAAGCTTCACTTTAGCCGGGATATTACAAATGTCATCCCAGATACCCAAAGCCACGATGGCGGTGCATCCTAACAAAAGGCCCAAAAGCTCATGATTCACAGGCATACAGAACATTACTGCTGCCATGAATCCAATATAAATTGCCAAACCGCCCAATCGCGGAATAACATGAGTATGCACCTTTCTTGCGTTCGGTTTGTCAACAGCACCCACCTTGATCGCCAGTTTCTTAACGCTGGGTGTCAATGCATAGGATATAACCAATGCGATAACAAAAGGTACAAAATATTCAAGCACAACACACGCCTACTTTCCATTAATATTCGCAAATCAACATATTTAGTTCGTCAGGCTGCGCATAGGAGCCGGAATATGACCACCGCGGGCAATAAAATCAGCCGACTTGTACTTATTCACACTGATAATCGGACAATGTCCCAACAGACCACCGAATTCAACGGTATCACCGACATCCTTGCCAGGGACCGGAATAACACGGACAGCTGTCGTCTTATTATTAATCATCCCGATTGCCGCTTCATCAGCAATGATTGCCGCAATCGTTTCCGCTGTCGTATTGCCGGGAATAGCAATCATGTCAAGCCCGACCGAACATACACAGGTCATCGCTTCTAATTTTTCCAAGCACAGACTTCCCCTGCCGACAGCTTCGAGCATCCCCTTGTCTTCACTAACAGGAATAAATGCACCGGATAAACCACCTACCCGGGATGAGGCCATCAGACCGCCCTTTTTCACAGCGTCATTTAATAGGGCCAAGGCTGCTGTCGTGCCATAGGCACCACAACTTTCCAGACCCATTTCTTCTAATATATCTGCAACACTATCACCTACAGCAGGTGTCGGTGCCAACGATAAGTCGATGATACCAAACGGCACCTGAAGCCGTTTAGATGCTTCCATCGCCACCAGCTGCCCTACACGGGTAATCTTGAATGCTGTTTTTTTAATCGTTTCTGCTACGACATCGAAAGGCGCACCTTTGATATTTTCCAAGGCCCGTTTTACGACACCAGGACCGCTGACCCCTACACTGACACAGCAGTCACCCTGCGTAACACCGTGGAACGCTCCGGCCATAAACGGATTATCTTCTACGGCATTGCAGAAAACAACCAATTTAGCACAACCAAGAGCATCCTGTTCCTTGGTCAGTTCTCCCAAATTCTTGAATACACGGCCCATTTCAGCGACAGCATCCATATTGATGCCCGCCTTAGTTGACCCAACGGCTACCGAACTGCAGACCAGGTCCGTACAAGCCAGTCCTTCGGCAATGGAATCGATCAGGCGCTGATCTCCATCGGTATATCCCCGGTCTACTAATGCGGAAAAACCACCGATAAAATCGATGCCTATTTCCTTTGCTGCCTTATCGAGAGTCTTCGCTATTTCCGTGTAATTGCGTAAATCACTGGATCCGGCCACCAGACTGATTGGTGTTACAGAAACACGTTTATTGATGATTGGCACGCCATATTCCCTGGCAATTGCTTCACCGGTATCCACTAAATGTTCGCCATACGACGTAATCTTATCATAAATATTACGACATAATGTTTTGCCGTCACTGGAACAACAATCCAAGAGACTGATACCCATCGTAATCGTACGTACGTCTAAATTGTTTTTCTGAATCATTTGATTTGTTTCTAACACATCATGTATTGTCAGCATATCAAATCTCCTTACCCTACCCGATGCATTGCATCGAATATTGCCTTATTCTGAGCACGGATTTCCACGCCCAGTTCATCACCTTTTTCTTTGAGCACGGTCTGTAATGCATCGATATCAATATCAGCATCCGCTAAATCAACGATCATGGCCATATTAAATATGCCACCCAGAATAACCTGATTGATTGTTTCGATATTAATTTTATGGTCAGCCATAATCGTACTGACTGCGGCAATAATGCCCGTACGGTCTACCCCAACTACAGTAACAACTGCTTTCACGATATTACCTCTCCTTTTGTCTATTGAAATACTTCCCTATTATAACACAGGTCGTATACGAAATTCCACTGGCTGTATACAAACCGCTTGTATAGCTTACAAGCGGTTCGTATGAATTTCTGAATATAACTTTAACTACAAAATCCTTGCTAATTAAATAGTCTGGGATAATGTTTTAGAAATAAGTTTTTTCCCCTCATCCAATAGTTTCCCAGCCTGTTTTTCCGAAACAAAGCTTTCCGCATACAATTTATACATATCTTCCGTACCTGACGGACGGGCCGCTACCCAGCCGTCTTCCGTAGCGATTTTAACGCCGCCAATAGCAAAATCACCGTAGGGAGATTTGGACAATACAGCCGTAATCGGGCTGCCACATAACGTGGATTCCGTAATATCCGCCGCCGTCAATGAACTGATTGCCGCTTTTTCTTCCAGCGTTGCCGGTGAATCACTGCGCATCGTGTACGGACGTCCCAGCTGCCCGCATAAATCATTATAATAATCTAACGGTGATTTTCCTGTTATCGCCTTGATTTCACAAGCCAGGAGACACATGATCATGCCATCTTTATCGGTCGTCCAAACGGAACCGTCTTTGGCAACAAAAGATGCACCGGCACTTTCTTCGCCGGAAAAGGCAATTTTGCCGTCCGTATATAATGAACCGAAATATTTGAAACCTACCGGTACTTCATAACAGGGAATCCCCATCTTTTGGGCCGATCTGGCAAGCATATCCGTCGTAACGACGGTCTTGGCAATACCCATACCGGCAAAATTACGATGCGTCATGAGATAATGGGAAGCAACCGTCAGATACGCATTGGCCATGATCATTCCCTGCGGCCCCGATATGATACCAAATCTGTCATAGTCCGGATCATTGGCCAAAATCAAATCATATTGATCCTGACTTTTGGTAACAGCTGACATCACATAGGCAGAGGAGCAATCCATCCGTATTTTCCCATCATGGTCATAATTCATGAACGTAAATTGGGGATCATAGGTATCGTTGACAAAATCAATAGGAATATGATAACTTTCAGAGATTTTATGCCAATAGTTCATCCCGGAACCACCCAGTGCATTGACCATGATATGCAGATGAGCATTACAAATCGCGTCCATATCGATGATAGAATCCAATTCCGCTACGTATAATCCCTTATAGTCATACGGAATAATCAGAGGGCTCTCTTTGGCCTGTTCAGCCGTGATCCGCTTAACATCTTTATTTCCCCCGGCCAGGATTTGATTGGCTTCGGATTCAATAGCCTTCGTAATGTCGGATCCAGCCGGACCACCCGTAACCGGATTATACTTGATTCCGCCATGTTCCGGAGGATTATGGGACGGCGTAATAATAAGTCCATCCGCCAGGTTTTCCTTCCGTCTGTCATTATACCGCAAAATAGCCCGCGATACCGAAGGAGTAGGAACGAAATCACCTTCACTGTCAACATATGCCGTAACGCCGTTAGCCGCTAACACTTCCAATACGGTTTCATAGGCAAGTTTGGAAAGATAATGCGTATCTTCCCCGACAAACAAGGGGCCTTCAGCACCAAACCGTTTACGGTGATTACAGACAGCCTGGGTAATGGCAGCTACATGATCATCGGTAAAGCTGCTGTTTCCTGCCTGTCCCCGATGACCAGATGTGCCAAAACGAACCTGCTGATGCGGATTTGTCACATCGGGATGATTGTTGTGATATGCTCTTGCAATGGCTTCTAAATCAATGTAATCTTCTTTTCTTACCTTGGTACCTGCTAATTCATGAATTGCCATATCAATCACCTGATTCCTCTGAATTTTTATTTTTGACATTCCCAATGATCTTTTATACAATAAATATGTCATCGTTCCTAATATATTGCATGAATCATTGTAAAATACTTTTGGAATATGCTGTATTTATTATAGCAAAAATCGCACCATTAAAACAGTAGTATAAAAAAGAAAGGATGATATTATGAAATTTATTTCTTGGAATGTCAACGGTTTGCGCGCCGCCATGAAAAAGGGATTCATGGAAACATTTCAACATCTCGATGCTGATATATTCTGCCTTCAGGAAACAAAACTCCAGGAAGGGCAAATTGCTGTCGACCTCCCCGGATACGAACAATATTGGAACTATGCCGACCGCAAAGGCTATAGCGGAACCGCTATTTTTACCCGCATGAAACCCATTTCCGTATCGTATGGCATGGGAATCGACGAACATGACCATGAAGGCCGTCTGATTACATTAGAATTTCCTGATTTTTACTTCGTCACCTGTTATACGCCAAACAGCCAGAATGAATTGGCCCGGCTGCCGTATCGCATGAAATGGGAAGATGATTTCCGCAGTTATTTGCAGCATCTGGCCGAAACGAAGGGCGTCGTCCTATGCGGTGACCTCAACGTAGCCCACGAGGAAATCGACTTGAAAAACCCTAAGACAAATCATAAAAATGCCGGTTTTTCCGATGCAGAACGACAAAAGATGACACAATTATTAACCGCCGGATTCACAGATACGTGGCGTTATTTTTATCCCGACGTAACCGGCATCTATTCCTGGTGGAGCTACCGTTTCAAGGCCCGTCAAAATAATGCCGGATGGCGCATCGACTACTTTATTACATCGTCTTCCCTGGATGACCGGTTGGAAAAAGCCGAAATCCATACGGATATTACCGGCAGCGACCATTGTCCGGTCGGACTGCTGATGAAATAGCAGCTTCTTCCCGAATCGTTGGAATTTGCAAAATAATCTTATTGTTTATATACCAAAGGGACCTTACCTGTCAAATGGTAAGGTCCCTTTCATATAATTCTACACGCTAAAATGCATTATGAGAATATTCATAATAAAGAGAAGATAATTCATCCATCTTATCGCTCATGAGGACCATAAGATCAGAAGCCGTATCATAATCTTTGATATTCAGAGCCCGTTTGATTTTGGAGAAAATGGACAAGCTCTTTTCTGTATCGCGTCCCAATTCCGTACGCAATGCATTGATTGTCGTCCAGCGTTCCACTTCCAGAGGATTGCTGTCACCGTCTGTATGGAGCTGTTTTGCCGAGATGACCATTTCCAAATTATCCGGGATAATGCGGAACTGGAGTTCCAAGGCCCAACGGGTCATTGCCCCTTGTTTGAAGGAATCCATCAAGCGTTTCTGGAAGCTGTCGCAAGTAAGATCATCGACTTTTTCAGGATATTCCTGCAATGCTTTGAAGTTTTCCCAAACCGTACGCGGTGCTTTGCCAAACATATCCGCCCGTTCTTCATCAGTAAAGGATTCGAATACGTCGACTTCAGAGCGATATGCCCGTGATTTTTCAAGATAATCAGCAGCTTCACCCGGTTTTTTGGATAATTCAGCCAATAAATCAGCTGGTGCTTTTTCATTGCCGACAGTATATTTGATGCCATCCAAGGCAGCTAAATAGAACAATGCCAAGGCAATATAGGTGTTCGTAAACGGATTTGGCGCACGCATTTCAAAGCGTGTTGCTTTCGGATTTTCCGCACTGCGGATCAGGCCGGCCAATACGGAACGATTCCGGGTCGGTGCATCCGGTGTTTCGCCGCCGAGCGCGGTAACAATGCAGACCGGTGCTTCAAAACCCGGTTTCAGACGATTTAAAGAGTCTGTCGTTGCGGATACGAACGGATTGATGACTTCATAGTGTTTCAAGATTCCCATTACCGCACCATAGCCGATATTGGACAAGAATTCTTTATTCATGTCATCCGGATTAAAGAGATTGATGAATTTACCGTTCTTCAAGATAGCACCGATACCAACATGGGTATGTTCGCCACTGCCGGCAACACCATGGATCGGTTTTGCCTGGAACGTAACTTCAAGGCCGTTTTCACGAAATACTTCACGAACGATAATACGGGCACAGATTTCATTATCTGCTGTCTGTACCGGATCGCTGGCATATTTCCAGTCACATTCGAGCTGTTCCAAGACGAAGATCAATTTGCCGGAGTCATCAATCTGTGCTTTGATCCCGCCAACTTCTTTATGGCCCATTTCTGGTTCCAAACCATATTGCTGCAACCGTTCTACCGTCTGTTCAAGGGCTGTACGAACGACGCCATGAGTACGCTGCCAGTACTGTTCCTGCAGCTTCTGAGAAGCTGACAACAGACGTGTAGCCACTTCCTGGCTCGGGGATTTAACCCAGAATTCCAATTCTGTAGCTGTTGTAAAAACAATCTTTACGATATCGTCCGGATTAACGGAAAGACCTTTGATACCATGTTTTTTAACCAAAGCCAATACCTGATCAGCTACATAATCGGTTGTATGACGAAGAATGGAGCGGGAATCGATGTATCCCGTTGCATGACGCAAAAAGCTTGGGATACGCAACGTGCCAACAGGACGACCCGTCGCTTCATCGATATTGCCATCATTATAATCGACAAACCAATTTACGCCTGGATCCGCTTTAATATCAACGCGGGCACGTGATAATGTAGCAATGCCGGGCAATACGACAGAAGAACCATCAGTCTGAAATGCAGTACCATTAAAGAATTTATCATAATCATTGAAAAATACAGAAATAGGAATCTTTTCATCTGTGTCATTACCAGCCAAATCAACACCGACAAGAGAAACAAATTTAATTTCCGGATGCTGTTCTAATAAAGCCAGCACCCCTTCTTTTCCGTATTGACCTGCAGGGATTACATAAACCAAACCTTCTTTAGTCATACTTCCTCCTTTTTCGAAAAAGAAAAGACTCCTCCCCTATTACGGTTTGAAGTCTTCTTTGACTTTGAATCATGACTTATTCTATTTTTAAATCATGCATAAATGATACAATCAATTAGGCCATTTGTCAATATCAAAACCAAATAAATCTAACTTTTTTGTAACATTTCCTTTACAATTTGAGAGACAAGACGTCCATCAGCTTTCCCCTTGACCTGAGGCATAACAAGTTTCATTACGTCACCCATTTTAAGGTTTTCCTTGCCAGCCGTGACATTCGTCACAATCTGGCGGACTTCATCTGCTGTAAGCTGTTTAGGCATGTATTTTTCCAATACCGTCATTTCAGCTTTTGTCTGGTCTATCAAATCCTGACGATTCGCTTTTTCGAATTCGGCCAGTGATTCTTTACGTTGTTTCATTTCTTTAGCAATGACAGCGCTGACACCAGTATCGTCAAGTTCACATTTTCCGTCGATTTCTACATTACGAATAGACGAACGGGCCATGCGAATTACCGCTAATGTGGTTTTATCCTTCGCTTTCATTGCTGTCTTCATGTCCTGAAGCAGTTCTTCTTTTAGAGACATCCTATCACCCTTCTAACTTTGAAAGACTATGCTCTGTACTTTCTTTTCCGTGCTGCTTCGGATTTTTTCTTTCTCCGTACACTTGGTTTTTCATAATGTTCACGTTTCCGTACTTCGGAGAGAACCCCTGCCTTTTGGCAAGAACGTTTGAAGCGGCGAAGTGCGCTATCTAACGTTTCATTTTTACCAACCTTGATTTCTGCCATTCTATATCCCTCCCTCCAAATTTATGTTAGGGAGTGCTTACTGCACACAATGAAATTATACTCAAATTGCATGATTTTGTCAATCCTGCCAGCGGTATTTATCGAATAAAACGACTAAAAACATAGTTTCCATACGATAAACCCTCCTCTGTCATGCAGCAACCCTTCCCTGTCTTTTCCAATAATCCCTGATCAGACAGCCGTCTGACTACATCACCAAATACGGATTGAAGAGAAACGCCGAAATGTCGTTCAAAATCAGCATACTCAATCCCCTTACGCAGGCGCAGCGCCAAAAAGCAATAATCTTCCATCGCCCGTTGCCGTTGAATATCAATCGATTCGCCGATAACGGATTGCTGCCCCGCTCTGCGGATATAATCAGGAATATTCGAGATATTCGCCCAACGTCTTGACCCATCGAACGAATGGGCAGATACGCCAAACCCAATATATGGCGTATACTGCCAATATTTGCAATTATGCCGGGACTGACGTCCCGCTTTGGCATAACTGGAAATTTCATAATGAGAGAATCCCATGGCATGCATGGAATCATGGACCAGCTTCCCCATTTCTTCTATCTTTTTATCATCAGGCAAGGTGAACTCGCCCTGATCCAGTCCGTTTTTCAACACGGTACCCGCTTCAACGATGAGACTGTAAGCAGAAGCATGACAAACCGGCAATATCTTCATGATATCCATATCATACTTCACCATGTCTGCCGTCTGCCGGGGCAGGCCATACATTAAATCGATAGAAATATTATCTATCCCCGCATCATATACATCCCGGACAGACTGCAACGCCTGCTCTGCTGTATGTATGCGTCCCAAAAAGCGCAGCATGTCATCATTAAAGGACTGGACTCCCAGGCTGATGCGGTTGACTCCATAGGAACAAAGCGCTGCCGCATACGCTGCCGTCATGCTGTCAGGATTGGCTTCTACCGTGATTTCCGCTGCCGGATCTATCGTAAATTTTTTCTGCAGATGATCCAGGATTGCACCTATTTGACCAGCTTCCAACAAAGACGGCGTGCCACCGCCAAAATAAACCGTATCGGCTGCTGCCGCATCACTCCAGCTGTCAATTTCACGGCACACTGCCTCTACGTAAGCCTGCCGATACTGGAGGATCCCTCCATATGAAGGAAAATCACAATACAAGCATTTATGGATACAAAAGGGAATATGGATATACAAGCCAATCATTTTTCGCCAACTTCAAGAACGGCCATAAACGCTTCCTGCGGAATTTCAACGTTGCCGACTTGTTTCATCCGCTTCTTCCCTTCTTTTTGCTTTTCCAACAATTTACGCTTACGAGATACGTCGCCGCCATAACATTTTGCCAGGACATCTTTGCGGTATGCCGCAACATTTTCACGGGCAATGATCTTATTGCCGATTGCTGCCTGTATCGGAATCTGGAACAGCTGCCGCGGGATCAGGCTGCGTAATTTCTGAACCAACGTACGGCCCCGTGACGCCGCAAATTCTTTATGTACGATGATGCTCAGGGCATCCACCACTTCCCCATTAATAAGGATATCCATCTTGACCATAGGCGATTCCTGATACCCGTGAAGTTCATAATCCAGGGACGCATAGCCCCGGGTAGATGATTTCAACGTATCAAAGAAATCAAATAAAATTTCACATAACGGCATGTCATACACAAGAGACACCCTCGCTTCATCAAGATAATCCATGGTGACATACTGGCCGCGGCGGTTTTGAGAAATTTCCATGACGGTGCCAACCATATCTTTCGGAATGATAATCGTCGTCTTGACCAGCGGTTCTTCTACATGATCGATTTTCGTCATATCCGGCATGAGAGACGGGTTATCGACAGCCACCATCGTACCATCCGTACAAAACACATGATAAATAACAGAAGGAGCCGTCGTAATGAGAGACAATCCGTATTCCCGTTCCAGCCGTTCTTTGACAACATCCATATGCAGGAGTCCCAGGAAACCGCAACGAAAACCAAAACCTAACGCCGTCGATTTTTCCGCTTCGAAATGCAATGCCGCATCGTTCAAATGGAGTTTTTCCAATGCATCACGCAAATTATTATAGTCATTCGTTTCTATCGGATACAAGCCGCAATACACCATAGGTACGGCTTGTCGATAGCCCGGTAGGGCTTCTTTAGCCGGATTATCGGCAAATGTTACCGTATCGCCGACGCGGCAGTCGCGGACATTTTTCATGCTGGCCGCCAAATACCCGACACTGCCGCATTCCAAATGGGCAATGGGATGCATCTGCGGCAGGAATACCCCCGTTTCAATGACTTCAAATTCTTTCCCCGATGACATCATGCGGATGCGGTCGCCCGGTTTTACCGTTCCCTCGACAACGCGTACATTCGCAATGGCCCCTTTATAGGAATCAAAGTGAGAATCGAAAATGAGTGCCCGTAACGGTTTATCCGGCGCATCTTCCGGAGCGGGAATCCGTTGCACTATCGCTTCCAGGACTTTATCCACCCCTACTCCCGTTTTAGCGCTCACTTCAATCGCTTCAGAGGCATCCAATCCGATAACATCTTCGATTTCCTTGCGTACCCGTTCCGGGTCGGCGCTGGGTAAATCGATTTTATTGATAATGGGTATGATTTCAAGATCATGTTCCATTGCCAAATATACGTTAGCCAAGGTCTGCGCTTCAACCCCCTGCGTAGCATCGACGATAAGCAAGGCCCCTTCACAAGCGGCCAGGCTGCGGGACACTTCATAGTTGAAATCAACATGCCCCGGTGTATCGATCAGATTCAATTCATATTGATGCCCATCTTTGGCATCGTACATCAGACGGGCGGACTGGGCTTTAATGGTGATACCCCGTTCCCGTTCCAAATCCATCGTATCTAAAAGCTGATCTTCCATTTCCCGTTTGGAAACAGTCCCGGTCATTTCCAAGAGCCGATCTGCCAATGTTGATTTACCATGGTCAATATGTGCGATAATAGAAAAATTACGAATATATTTGGTTGCCACGTTGTCTCTCCTCTTTCATCATATAATAATACCGCCGCCAAGAACGCGGTCACCGCTTTCCCGGTCATACAAAACCAAAGCCTGTCCGGATGTTACTGCCCGCTGGGGCTGAGCAAATTCAGCCCGCAGCGTATTTCCTTCAGGATATACTACACACGGTGATTCTTTAGCAGCATACCGTATTTTTCCCAATGCTTCAAATGGGCCTTCTGGTTTTTTTTCAACCCATGAGACCTCTTCTGCACAAACCGTCGTCGAAAATAAATTTTGTTCCGAACCGACAATCACACGGTTCCTTTTTACATCGAGAGCCGTTACATAGTATGGACCGCCGGGACCACCGAGATCCAGACCACGCCGCTGCCCGATTGTGTAACAAGGAATGCCCTTATGGCGGCCGACGACCCGGCCGTCCTGATCCACAAAATTCCCCGGCTTAAAATATTGCGGTATCCGGCTATGCAGGAACCCCTTATAATCATTATCAGGAATAAAGCAAATATCCTGACTTTCCGGCTTGTTAAAGACGGGAAGCTGCCATTCCTTTGCTAATTCCCGTGTATGCGATTTTTCCAGATCAGCCATGGGAAATAATATGTGGGGCAACAGCTCCTGCGTCAGCTGATACAATACATATGACTGATCTTTCCGTTGATCCGTGCCGCGAAGCAATGACCAGGTATTATTTGCTGCATTACAGGTGACGCGGGCATAATGTCCCGTTGCCAGGTATTGGGCACCAAATTGCTGTGCTTTCTGCCATAACAGACCAAATTTAATGAATTTATTGCAGGCAATACAGGGATTCGGCGTACGCCCTTTGCTATACGACTGGACAAAGTAATCAATGACGTCCCGATGGAATATATCCCGAAAATCCAGCGTGTAATGGGGAATCCCAAGGATAGATGCAACCGCTTTAGCATCATCGACAGCCGATCGGGAACAGCAGGCATGTATATTATCTATCTCCGGATCTGAAGGATCCTTTTCCCACAGACGTAACGTAACGCCAATCACATCGTATCCCTGTTTTTTTAAAAGTCCTGCCGTTACAGAACTATCAACACCGCCGCTCATAGCAACAGCTACACGTTTATTCATGTTTTCCTCCCTGTGCCGTATCCAGTATCGACTGCATGACAACTATGGCTTGTTCCATTTCTGCCATCGTATTTTCTTTACCAACAGAAACACGTATACTGCCATGAATCCATTCTTCCCCTGTTCCCATCGCTGCCAGCACATGAGAAGGCTCAAGCGCCCCCGCTTCACAAGCAGAGCCGGCTGACACGGCAACCCCGGCCGTATCCATCGCTATGAGCAATACATCATTGTCCATGCCGCGAATACTAAAATTAATAATATTGGGAAGGGAACAGGCCATCGCCCCATTCAAACGAATATTGGAGCTGGGGGTAATAAATTTATCATAGAGAAACCGCTTCAACCCATAGGCATGCCGAGCCCGGCTCTGTCGTTCTGTCTCCAACAGCGCCGCCGCCGTACCAAAACCGACGATGGCCGCTACATTTTCCGTGCCGGCCCGCAGATGGTGTTCCTGTGGGCCGCCGTACCCTTCGGACATGATATCCAGGCCCTGACGGACATATAAGGCTCCTATTCCCTTCGGACCATAAATTTTATGGCTGCATATAGTCAACAGATCAATATTTTCATCCTGTGGTTTGATGGGAACATAGCCCAGAGCCTGTACCGCATCCACATGAAACGCGATGCCTGCCTTTTTTGCAACCATACCGATATCCCGGACAGGCTGAATCATGCCGGTTTCATTATTAGCATACATAACCGAAATCAACACTGTATCCGGACGCAACGCTTCCTGAACAGCCTCACCACTGACTCTGCCAACGGAATCGACCGGTAATATCGTTACATCATACTTTCCTTCTGCCAAGGCTTGAAAGGTGTGCAGCACAGCATCGTGTTCAACAGCCGTCGTGATAATATGTCCGCCTTCAGGATAGTTTGCCTTTAAATATCCCAAAATCGCCAAATTATCCGCTTCCGTACCACCGCTGGTGAATATAATATCCTGAGCCTCCACTCCCAGGCAGTGAGCAATCTGATGGCGGGCCTGCTGCACAGCAGCACGGGCTTGTTGCCCATAATAGTGGAGACTGGACGGATTGCCATATTGTGTCGTTAAATACGGCATCATGGCATCCAACACCCGTTTATCCAAAATCGTTGCCGCCGCATTATCCAAATATATTCGTTGCATTGTTATTCCCTCCATGCCAGAGCCTGTAAACTCTATTTTATCATATTCAGGCAGGTAAAAAAAGCAGAGCTGCCGCGGATTTGCCGCCAGCAGCTCTTTATAGATTCTCTAATATCATACTAATATGCTATTTATCTGTTTTTAAGTGCTTTCTTCAACACAATGACCACCGGCACCGTAATAACTGCTGATACGATAGCTTCCGGAATACCGTTAAACGCACAAATCCCTAAAATAATATTTACCACATTATCCAGCGGAATGTTGCGGACTTCCGCAAAATCTTTCGCATAAATAAAGTAAATGCCACCCATGACACCGATTGTATTAATCAGTGAACCACATAAACCGGCAATCGCCAGACTGATAGATTCCTTATGCAATACGCCCCGGATACCCTTGTACACATAATATGCGCCAATGCCAATCAAAATACGCGGTATCACAGAAATAACCGGATTCAGGAAAGCAAATGACAACAAGACAGGTGACGTAATCGCCTGGAAAATACTAAAACAGCCAAAAATCAATCCGACCATAGCCCCAACACGAGGCCCGGCAACCAGTGCCCCGATAATAACCGGTACATGAAGGATAGTCGCTTTCATCATCGGCAAGGGAATAAATCCATAGCCGGTCAATCCCAATAACATTGTAATCCCGGATAACATCCCGATAATCGTCAGTTCACGAGTCGTAAAAAGCGATCCTCTCATCACATTGCGTGATGCTTTTACACCCATTTCTTTTTGCATTTTTTCCTCCGTTCTCGCTCTTAAATAAAGATACAAGTCGCAAAACAGTACCTATGCTCCCCATACATTCTTCATTATAGTCCCGCTCAATTGATACAGACTCAATAGTCATCGCAAGAATCGGGAGCAACTTCACGCGTAGTATAGCACACTTGGACATCCTTGCCAATACCTTTTAGTCATTTTACAAAAAAAATCACAAATTTCTTCATAGGTAAAATAGTCGCTTTTCTTTTTCTATTGTATCATTCAAATATCTATGATAGAATATTAAACGGACGCTAAAGTTATACATATACTCATGCGAGTGTGGCGGAATGGCAGACGCGCCAGACTTAGGATCTGGTGTCTTACGACGTGAGGGTTCAAATCCCTCCACTCGCACCAAGCTGACAACCCTCTTATTTTTAGATGGTTGTCTTTTTTATTGACCCCATAAAGTCTGATTATCTATGATCGCATTTCTGGCACTGGGCCATCGCATACTCAGAATCCTCTTTGTAAAAAATGCCTGACCATTGACAAATCGATTGTAAAATAGGTACTGCGGATTCGCCTTTTTTCGTAAGGCTGTATTCCACGCGGGGCGGAATTTCATCATACGATTTACGTACAATCATCCTATCCCCTATCAATTGTTTAAGCGTTGCCGCCAGTACTGCATCGGTAATATTGAACATTTCATGGCGAAGTTCACTATACCGAAGTGTACCTTTCGTAGCTAACACACAAATGATACGAGATTTCCACTTGCCTCCAAATACATCGAGGCCATATTCCAAGGGGCAGCGTATATCTGCTTCTAATTTTTTCTTGTACATAGACATCATCTCCTTACCCCAGTATACGTATATATTTTTATATTAACAAGCTGCTATGAAATTTAATAGTGACTTATTAATTTATTAATATCTTACATCTTATGAGTAATCATCTTATACTGTAGTCACAGTAAATTCACTACTGCACGCATTTAAAACAAGGAGGAATTTAAAATGAATCAAGCAGTCATCAATCTCTTAAAAGAACAAGTATGGTATTTGGGTACGTATAATAACGAACCAAACGCTATCCCAGTCGCTTTCAAAGATGTAACATCTGATGGACAGCTCGTCGTAGGTGACGTCTTCTTGGAAACCACGCTGGAAAACATTAAAGCAAATGGTAAAATCGCCGTCTCTGCCTGTAATGCTCAGACATTCGAAGGCTATCAAATCAAAGGAACCGCCCGATATATCACGGACGGGCCTATTGTAGATACGTTCAAAAAACTCGTTTCTGACATGTTCAAAGGTGCCTGCACGGCCAAAGGAGCTCTCATCATCACTCCGGAAAAGGTAATTGTTACTACACCTGGTGCTGATAATAAAAAAGAACTGTAATCCTGAATTAAATAATTCCACTCTTTCACACAAATAATAAACCGGTTTGGTATAAATGAATCTGCCAAACCGGTTTATTATTTGTGTGAATATCTGCCAGGCTGATTTACAATCCGCAATCTATCTCATGATAATAAAATATTGGTTTAATACCATCCGAACAACGATTTCTGCGTATCCAATGCCTTAATTTTCTCTATATCACTCGCAGATAATTCAAAATCAAAGATATCCATATTTTTTCTCATCCGATCCGGGTGGGATGATTTGGGGATAACGGAAATACCTTGTTGAATGAGGAATTGCAATCCTGTTTGCGCAACGCTTTTATTATACCGGGTACCTATAGCCTGTAAAACCGCATTATGGAAAAAATTTTCTTTCCCGGCCGCAAAGGGACTCCATGCCTGCATATGTGTGCCATGACGCCGCAAGACCTCCTGCAATGCCCCCTGCTGATGAAAGACATGTGCTTCTACCTGATTCACTACTGGAATTACACCGCAACTATCGATAAACTCAAGGTATTGACTGGTATTAAAATTGGAAATCCCCAAGGCTTTGACCGTCCCTGCTTGATATGCTTCGGTCATCGCCCGATACATATCTAATGAAGCTTCATACGGTTCATGGATCAACAATAAATCGATATACTCCGTCTGCAAGGCTGCCAATGATTTCTCGATATCCCGTTTGGCTTCCCTATAACTTGCACTCGGCCTGTACAGTTTCGTCGTAATGAATAATTCCTGACGAGGTACCTGGCATCGACGTATGACGTTGCCGACTTCCCGTTCATTACCATACATCTGCGCTGTATCTAACAAGCGATATCCAGCGTTCACCGCAGCGAGCATAGACTGTTCGCCTGATTCTCCCTGAAGCATATACGTTCCCAAACCAACCATCGGCATGGAAACTCCTGTATGTAACGTCACATATTGCAAGCGGCTCACTCCCTTATCAAACAGTATTATATGTCTCCATTATACACCAAGTATGCTCATGGCATCCATCTGACATACCATCATGATTACTCAAAATTCGATAATTCTACAAATGCTCAAACCGTATATCTTCATATAAAATATAAGTATTTTACATGTAAATAAACGGCAGTTACAATATACATATAGTAAGAAATTAAAAATATTGAGGGCCCTTTCATTTTATGAGGAGGTTAGCTGATGAATATGCGTAAACGCATGTCCGTATTGTTGGCAGCAGTAATGTTATCCACTAATATAGTACCGATGGGAGCGATCGTAATGGCAGAAAATCAAAATGCACCGAAAAAAGCAGTAAAAATCGTACAGACAGCCGGACGTGATCAATTAGGAACTTTTGCGCCGGATTTTGCCCATTATAATGACGATATTCTTTTTGGAGAAGTCTGGTCACGCAACGATAAATTATCCCTGCATGACCGCAGTATCGTGACGATTTCAGGGCTAATCGGTTCCGGTGTCATCGACAGTTCTCTGAAATATCATATCGCAACGGCTAAAAAAAACGGCGTAACCAAAGATGAAATGGTAGAAATCATCACCCAGCTTGGATTTTATACGGGCTGGCCGAAAGCCTGGGCCGCATTCAATATGGCCAAAGAAGTCTACGCAGAATAAAACCATATTCATTCGTCCCATTTCCGATTAAAACAAAGACTATTGCACAACAGCATCTGTGCAATAGTCTTTTTATGATCATGTATCCCTTCGGCAGTACTTCTCCACCTATCGGAAATTTGTTGAAGATTTTACAGTAATTTACGCACTGCATCAATCCATGCATCAACGTCCTGTTGCGGCGTTTCTATACGACTGCCGCCGGTAGAATCAAAGCGGATTTCTTTGCCGCAGCTATGGCTGGCACTCTTGCTCGCTTTAATCATATCATTGATGACATGCCCCGGCCAACCGCCGTTTGTCATAAACGGAATCACCGTCTTGCCAGCTAAATCATAATTACTGAAAAATGATGTAACAGCCGGCGCCATCGTGTACCACCATGTCGGCGTACCGACAGCGATGATATCGTACTCGGCCGGATTATGGGCCAGTTCCTGGATAGCCGGTTCATAGCCACGTTGGACTTCGTCCTGTCCCTGACTGACAACATCATTATATTCACCGCGATACGGTGTCACCGTATCGATCCGGGCCATATCGGCACCGGTAGCACGCTGCAATTGTTCAGCAATTGCTTTTGTGTTACCGTTAGACCAGGAATAATAGGCAATTAACATTTTTTTCAAAAAAAGCCCTCCTATTTCAACTTTTCATATTCTACCGCATCTACCGGTTCACACCATTCATTACTGGCACCTTCAGCGGGGACTTCAATAGCTACATGGGCAAACCAACTTGTCGGTGCCGCACCATGCCAGTGCTTCACTTCCGGCGGAATATTGACGACATCTCCAGGATGGAGTTCACGAGCCGGTTTCCCCCATTCCTGATAATATCCGCGCCCGGATGTGCATAAGAGAATCTGGCCTCCCTTATGGTGAATATGCCAATTGTTGCGGCACCCCGGTTCAAAGGTAACATTAGCCGTTACCAGGCGGTCCGTCGTAAGCATTTTTAAATAACTCTGTCCCACAAAATACTGGGCATATGCTTCATTTTTATCCCCTAATGGGAAAATTCCCGATTTTTCATTAGCCATATCCTGTTTCCTCCCGATACAAATTACACCATAGTATAATTATTTACCGCCCTGCCGCATTTCATAACGGAGATAATCGAGGCGGTCTAACTTTTTCTGCCTGACATGGATTTCATCCAATGCCTGGTTGCGCAAGGCCATCAACATCTTCATCCGCTCGTCCTCCGTATTTTTTCCAGAGAGCAGCAGCCTCATATACTGTTCTACTTCATCATTAGAGAAGCCAATATCATGGAGCGTCATGATGATTCCCAGGCGTTCGATATCTTCCTCATCATATTGCCAATGTCCCATGACAGATTTTACGGCACCACAGAGTCCCCATGATTCGTATTCTTTTAATATATGAATCGGAATTTTATACTTTTCACTTGCTTCGTCAATGGTCATATGACACCTCCGGAAAATACCCTCCTTTGCTGAGAATATTCAATGATAAATACAGTATCTCTCCCATCTATCGATAGGACTGTTCGTAAATTTTTATTACATCCGCTTCACGAAGTTTTGCCGGATCGCACATAAACAATCCTCCCATGGTATCTCTGGCATTCTTAGCCATGGCCTGGAATTCATCCGGATGGATTCCATAGTCGCTCATTTTCAAATCATAGACCTGGCAGGCCTTTTGCAGATCTGCCAGTGCCGTCAGGAAATCCTCCGGCTTTTGTGCATCTTTCTTCCCCATATCCTTAGCCATCATAATAAACCGGTCATCACAGACATGTTGTTCGATGAAATACTTGAAATATGCCAGGGAAATCATGATCAATCCCGCTCCATGGGGAAGTGCATGATGGAAAGCCGACAGCGCATGTTCCATGGCATGTTCACTGGTACAGCTGCCTACATCCATGGAATAGCCGCTCATCGTATTGGCAAATGCCATTTTAGTACGAGCTTCCAGATTACTGCCATCCTTTACCGCCAACGGCAGATACTGGGCAACATTGCGTATGGCTTCCCGTTCTACCATCGCCGCCGCTTCATTGCAGAAGTTGGAAATATAGCCTTCTACACTATGGAATAACGCATCGAATCCCTGGTATGCCGTAAATTTCGGCGGCACTGTCAGCATTAATTCCGGATCGACAATCGCCAGCCAGGGATATTCCCCTTTAAAGCCAACTTTTTCCTTTGTATCCGGATTGGAAACAACGCCCCAGGCATCTACTTCACTGCCCGTACCGGCACTGGTCGTAACTTCAATATAGGGAAGGGAGGACACCGTCAGCGGTCGTTTGCCGCCGCTGCCCATTGCCACATAATCCCAGACCCGGCCCGAAGGCTGAGGAGCTACCGCGGCAATGATTGTTGCCGCATCGAGGACGGACCCGCCACCAAGGCCGACAATAAAATCACACTGTTCCCGTCGTGCCAATTCAACGCCCTGTTGAATCGTCGCTTCCAAGGGATTCGCTTCAATATGATCAAAGACGATACTGGCTGCCCCGGCTGTTTTTAATTCCTGCAGCACCCGTTCCAAATAGCCGTTTACCTTCGCTGATTTGCCATTAGAAATGACAACGAGTCCTTTTTTCCCCGGCATGGCTTCGTCGTGCAGGGAATTCAACTGCCCCGAACCAAACATCACTTTCGTGGGAATATTCCAAATATAACTCATGCTATCTCTTCCTTCCTGATTATGTTATACCAAACCAATTATCATCCTATTATTTTATTTCGATTGGTTGAGATTCAGGCCGCTCAGCCATTGTGTGACTTGATTTTTACTATCTTTCACATCATTGGCATGAATGGCGATGCCCTGTGTAACCGTAGCCTGCGGTTCCAATTTTTGAATAGCGTCTACCGTATTGCCGAACCCGCTGCCGCCGGAGGTACAGAACGGAATAATCGTTTTGCCGGCAAAGTCCTGGCTGTCGAAGAAGCTGTACATGGCCATGGGCATATCACCCCACCAGTTCGGGTAGCCTACGAAAATAACATCATAGTCTTTTAAATCCAATGGCTGATTCTGAAGTTCCGGCTTCGTACCATTTTCAACTTCCTGTTTCCCCTGTTTCACTGCCGCATCATAATCATTCGGATACGGGTTTACCGTTTTGATAGAATACGTATCCGCCTTGGTTTCCTGCGCAATCCATTTGGCTACGAGGCCCGTATTGCCGATGGGTTTGCCGTTATCCAGCTGATAGCTGGCCCGGGCTGAAGCATCTACACCATCAGACAACTTTTCATTATCCGCATAAGAGAAATATACGACCAGGATCTTCGAATCTTTTTTCAAAGACGTTCCCGGCTGTTCCGCCCCGTTTCCTGCAGTTTGCTGTACTGCCTGTGTATTATTCTGACCAGCCGTCGTCTGACTGCCACAACCAACGGTAACTGCCAATAATGCTGTCGCCATACATGCTGCTATTATCTTTTTCATATTGTTTACGCCTCCATGTAAACTATATATTTTATTTATTGTAACTCTTGCATCAACCTGTCCGTTTGATGCAGGAGCGACGTTTCATAGTGGGATATTTGAAAATCCGCTTCCTGTACAGCATATTGTAAATATGCTATCTTCTTGAGTAAATTATTTTTAGCGGTACAGAGCATATTTTTACGGACTTTTGCCGTATCATCACCAGCTTTGGCCAATATCATGTATTGCTGAATATCGTCTAATGTCATACCGCTGGATTTCAGGCTGCGAATCAACGCCATATATTGGATATGATACTCACTATAATTGCGGACTCCGCCAGCTTTACGCGGCACCGGCGGCATGATTCCAATCCGTTCGTAATATCGCAACGTTTCTTCTGTAATTCCTGTGCGTGCTGCCATTTCCTTGATATACATGTGTATTCTCCTTTCTGCCCTGGTCCTGAATTTTTCTTTCTTAAGACATCTTCATTGTACAAGTTTTATATTAGTATGTCTAATGCCTATACTATTCAGCAAGATATTCATTATATCTATATCTTAATCTTCCGGAGACGTAAAATAGGATTGTGCATATTCAATAAATTTATCTACCGCAGCCGTATGAAATTGATTCTTCTTCCAGGCCATAAAACAACCATTTTCTAATAACGGCTCCATCAACCGCTGGCATAAATGCGGATTAGCCTGCGGGAAGGAAAATCCAATAGACAGTCCCACCCCTTGTTCTACAAGGGCTTCTTTATTGTAAAAGGAGAGATTGACTACCGCTGCCTGCCTGATTTTTTTTAACGAAGGACCGGCCCAGTGTTCAATCTGATTCCGGACAGATTCCCGTTTAGCCATAATGACCGGATATCCCTCCAAATCTTCCGCACGAATTGTTTTTTTCTGGGCCAGCGGATGATCTTTGCGCATCAATACGGACCATGTATCAGTATCCGGCATCCGCAAAAAATTATACTTGCTGATATCCACCGGTTCGAGCAGGATTCCAAAATCAAGACTGCCGTTTTCCATCCGTTCCTTCACATCGTCAGCAATAGCCGTATATATTTCAAACGTCACATCCGGGTATAATCGGCGAAACCCCGCCATGGCGCTTGCCAGGCAACTGATATTTTTAGTTTCACCACAACCGATAGAAATCTCACCGGAAATCACTTCTTCCTGATGCTGTAATTCCCGTTCGGTTTTATTTGCCAATTCCACCAATTCCTGTGCCCGGCGGCGCAGCAGCAGCCCGTCTGAAGTCAGGATAATGCTGTGTTTGCTGCGTCGGAAGAGCTGCACATCCAGTTCTTCTTCAAGCTGCCCGAGCTGCCGCGACAGTGTAGGCTGTGTTACATGTAATTGTTTGGCAGCCCTCGTAATATTTTCTTCCCGCGCCACAACCAGGAAATACTTCAATACTCGTAACTCCATATTTATCGCTCCTCTATGAATACACAGGTATAAAAACTCTTTTCTTATCAGCCTAACCATCTATATGCAAAGACCTACCCATATCCTGTATATATTTACGTATTACTATACTCATCATATCAAATATACATATCTCTCACAACCTTATTCCATACGCTAAAAAGCATCATAAAAACAAACGGATGGCGGCAAAATGAAATAAATCATTCATTTTGCCGCCATCCGTTTATCTTTCCAAATCTGTACCACAATCGTTGTTACTATTTATCACAATCTCCGGCATGCTGATGTTCATGGCAAATAGATCCGGTAGACTGCAGTTCACCCCGCAGATATGCTTCTACAGCTTCTTTGGCCGATCCCGATGCCCCCATGATGACTTCAATATTTCTTTCGTTGAAGATTTCTACGGCACCGCCTCCCATACCACCGGCAATAATGACTTCCGCCCCTCTGTCTGCTAAGAAATTGGGTAAAAATCCCGGACGATGCCCCGGATTCGGAATGTTTTCTTCTGCCGTAATCTGGCCATTTTCAGTATCATACATATTAAAATTTTCACAATGGCCAAAATGAGGCCAAATTTCATTTCCATTACATGCAACAGCAATTTTCATCTTCATATCTCCTTTGAGTGTTTTATTTGCTCTCGGCCATTATCTCTGCCACTGAATACCTGCGGTCAACCATAACGCCCAAGTATAGCACTGTATTGATACGTTCATCTTACCGTTTCAGGATATCCATCGTACTTTCATACGCGTCATATAACGCATCCCGTGCCGGACATACTGTTTCCGCCAGGGATTTCCCTGCATTCACAGCAATCGAGGCCGCCGGATCGTACGGCACATAACCGACAACCGGTATCCCTCTATCTATACAAAATTCTTTTATCTTCGCCGTCTGCTCCGGGCAAACATCAAACTTATTGATACACACCGCCGCTTTCGTCTGAAAACTTTCGGTCGTCTTCAAAATCCTGGCCAAATCGCTCAGCCCGGAAAGAGAGGGCTCGGTCACAATCAGCACCAAATCCATTCCGCTGATAGATGCAATGACCGGGCAGCCGATGCCAGGAGAGCCATCGACAATGACCAGTTCAGCTTTTTGAGCATATTGGAACAAATTGGCCTTGACTGCACTAACTAATTTCCCTGAATTGCCACGCCCCATTTTTAACGTTGCCGTAGAAAATATTTTATCTCCTGTATACAGCGTTAACGTTCCGGCAACATCATCACTTAATTCCACTGCCTGCTGCGGGCATATGGCTTCACAAACGCTGCAGCCTTCACAAGCATATTCATCTATCGTATACATCCCGTTTGTTTTATGAATGGCATCAAACCGGCAATATGCTTCGCAACGGCCGCAGCCAATGCATGTTTCTGTCTGGATAACCGCTTTCTGTGATCCATAATATGCAGTTTCTTCGGGAACTGCATCCATCTTGGCAATTAAATGCAGATTGGGAGCATCGACATCACAATCCGCAAATGCCCGGGCTTGGGAAAACCAGATAAAAGCAGCACTGATTGTTGTCTTCCCGGTCCCGCCTTTACCACTCAACACAAGGAGTTTCTTCATCGTGCCGCCTCCTTTTGTATACGGATCAGTAAATCTCGAAATTGGCGGCCCCATTGGGAATCTTCCTCAGAAACAAGCTTACCGGCAGCAATACATCGTGCCAGTTGTGGCTGATATGGAATGTGCATCAATACAGGAATTCTTTCCGCAGCACAAAACGATTCTAAGGGAAAATACGGTTCATCTTCCTTATTCACTACGACAAAACAAGGCTTCTGCAACATTTTCACTAATTCATATACCATTTTGAAATTGTGGAATCCAAAGGCCGTAGGTTCCGCTACAAGGATACAGCAATCGGCTGCCATGACACTTTCCATGACCGGGCAGCCGCTGCCGGGAGGACAATCGATGATGGTCTGGTTCCCCAGGGAAAGTCCTCGTTGCAGCGCTGCTTTAATCACCGGCACCGCTGAAGCTTCACCGGGATCCAGGATTCCTGTAACAACCGTAACATCATGATACTGCCCCTGCTCTACTACTCCTACCGGACGCGGTACTTCGGTGATGGCTTTTTCCGTACATACCAGCATGCAGCCGCCGCAGGAATGACATACTTCGGAAAACAGGACCGGATGTTTTTTTATAAATACCAACGCATTAAAATGACAAAAATCCACACATTTCCTGCAGCCGCTGCATTTTCCCAAATCAAACCGGGGCACTGGCACTACTGCTTCACTACAGGAACATTCACCGGGAGATAAAAAAATTCTTCCGTTGGGCTCTTCTACGTCGCAGTCAATATACACCGATTTCCCCATGACTGCTGCCAGATTGACCGAAATAAAAGTCTTACCTGTTCCCCCCTTGCCACTCAACACAGCTATTTTCATGGCTGGCCATGAAAGCCCGCATGGAAATGCGTCAGTTTTTTCAGCTTTCCCTCTGTCAGACTGCGAAGATTCTCCCGAACATCGGTACCATCCGCCTGATAGATGGCAATATCCGCCATTTGCAGGACCGTTGCCGCATTTTCACCGCAACGTACAGTAATCAGTGCGGCCGCACCCCGGTCAACTACCAGTTGAGCCGACTTGGGGCCTGCCCCTCCCTGTGCCTCAGCAGCAGGATTTTTTACGGTTTCAGTCGTCCCGTCTTCGGTATGACAGAACATAAAATACGGAGCTCTGCCAAAAGAAACGCATACTGCTTTTTTTGTATCGTCTACGGGAATTGCAATAATCATGTCTCGTCCTCCTTTGCTCTTGGTTTATGACATATGACATTTATATTTATTATAACTTATTTTTGTCATATGTCAATAATAAGTACGAAAATGATACGGCAGGACCATTGCCCCAACCATCTCCACACAAAAAAAAGAACTGATTCTTTTTAAATCAGTTCTTTTCATTCATATGGATCTATTCCTATAAATTTTTACTTAATTATGAATATATTAGGTATATTTTCTTCTTTTTTTTGAGAACGAACGATATAACACTTTTCTCTTGCGTTATGGTTTGAAGTATGTTATAAAGATAACAACTTTAATACGAAAAAGGAGTCCTTCCTATGCCCCAATCAGAAGAAACAAAAGCCAAACTTGCCTTATTATCTGCCATGCTGATTTTTGGTACTATCGGCATTTTTGTCCGGTACATCCCGCTTCCGTCCAGCATCATCGCATTAGCCCGGAGCTCTGTCGCTACCATATTCCTGTTCATTTTGCTGGCAGTACGTCACCAGCCGATATGTTTTTCTGCTATACGGCAAAACATGTGTTGTCTGTTTGCCTCCGGGTTGATGCTGGGGTTGAATTGGATCCTTTTGTTTGAAGCGTACCGTTATACGACAGTCGCTGTCGCAACCGTCTGCTATTATATGGCCCCCAGCATTGTCATGATTGCCGCACCCTTTATACTACACGAACGGCTGACTCTTCGTAAGGGAATCTGTGTCATCACCGCTCTGGCCGGCATCATTCTCATTTCCGGCGTCGGGCAAAACAGCGGCACTGGCGACCTGACAGGCATCCTCTGCGGGCTCGGTGCCGCCTGTTTCTACGCCGGCATCATCCTCCTCAACAAAAAGTTATCGGGTCTCACTGCCTATGACCGTACTATCGTCCAGCTCGGTATCGCCGCTATATTGCTTATACCCTATACCCTTTGTACCGAGGACTTCACCGCACTGGCAATAGCCCCCATCGTTTTGATACTGCTGGCAGTAATCGGCATCGTCCATACCGGCATCGCGTATGTCCTCTACTTTGGGTCTATCCCCTATCTGAAAGCCCAGACTGTCGCTATTTTCAGCTATACCGATCCGATTTTTGCCATTTTATTATCGGCCTTGTTCCTTCAGGAACCACTCGGGCTGATTAGTATTTGCGGTGCCGTACTCGTGCTGGGATCCACTTTCATCAGTGAAATCAAATCATGATTTCCTCTCGTGATTTCTTTGGTCTCCCAGAGTATGCTGTTCCGTTACAGCCCGGACTGTAATCGCCTTGGGATTGGCAGGACAATAATATTGACAAGCACCGCAGCCGATACACAAATCGTGATGAACGACAGGCAGGAGTTTGTCTCCTTGTTCTTTCATCGTAATCGCTCCCTGGGGACAATGGCGGGCACAATTGCCGCATTCTACCCCCTGTTCATTAATGATGCAATGAAACGCATAATAGACGGCTTTGCCGATTACCAGCTTTTGTTTATCCTGAACGGTAAGGGGATGAATCGCACCACTGGGACAGGCCTGACTGCAAAAATTACAATTATAGGCACAATAGCCTTTGGAAAAGTCCAAATGAGGCTGGAAAATCCCGTTCATTCCATATTCTTTTATCGCCGGCATCAGGACACCGCTGGGACACCGGTCGCTGCAAAGCTGACAGGCCGTGCAATGCTGCGTAAACTGATCATAGGATAACGCTCCCGGCGGCATGATAGTTCCTTTACCTTTGCCCCATGGAAGCACGGGCAGGCTGCCTCTGGTAACAGCCGCCAGTACCGCGCCGGCAGCAAGACCACAGCGGATAAGGGCATCGCGCCGGCTCAGTAAAGGAACCGCCGGAGTCTTCTCGTTTTCGGTAATCCTGCCAGGAATAGTTTTCCTGATAAATCGTATCGCCCCGTGTGGACAAGCCGCCACGCAGTCAAAGCAATCGATACAGCGGCTGTATTCCACCCGATGATTTTTTACATCAATACAGGAAGAACGACATATTTTTTCACAAATCCCACAGGAAACACACTGATCTGCAGCAAACACCGGCCCATAAAGATTATACCGGCTCACGGTTCCCAATATAGTCCCTACCGGACAAATCGTCTGACAATACAGGCGGCCGTATTTCCATGCCAAAAACGTGATAATCAGGAAGGTAATCCCTGACACTACCAGTATTTCAGTTCCTTTGTAGATTATATCTTCGCTTTCCCAAAGAAAGCCTCCCTGATTCATGCTAAAAGCGGCTATCCCGTTGAAACCATATTGATAGAAGGGTGTAATGATCTGGCCCATCGTACGGCCAAAAATACTGTAAGGATCCAATACAATCGGAACCAGTGTCAACCCGGCAAAAAAAGCCAACGCCGTTACTCCCAAAACAACATACCGCAAGACTGCTTTTTCCGGACGGTACGCAAAGCGATACCGTTTTTTCTTGCGCCACCGGCTCAGCCATAGGATGATATCCTGCCAAATACCTAGCGGACAAATGACCGAACAATAGATACGTCCAAAGAAAAATGTCAATATCAGTATTCCCAGGATAACGAGTCCATGAGCAGCCAATACTGCCGGCAAAAACTGTAACTGCGGTACGAATGCCCGGATTATCCCCAGAAATGCCAGCATCACCAACATAAAAAATATCCCTGCTAAGATAATACGACCCCGTTGCAATGCTTTTCCATTCATCATATGACGACCTTTCCTGTGTCAGCCGCTGTTTTCCGGACCATGGCATCGATTTTCCTGATTTCCTGCGGTATGGCAATATGCTGCGGGCAGCGGGACAGACACGTATTGCAGCCTATGCAATGACCCGCCCTGCCGGCACGCCTGACTTCGTTTTTATAACGGATGATAAATTCTTTTTTATCTGTATCCGAAGCCGTATCTGTCGCAATGCCCAGCCGTACAGCCTGAGCATTGTAGACATGGAAGATTCTGGCAATATCGACCCCATAAGGACACGGGTCACAGTACCGGCAATACGTACAATGTACCTGCGCTGTTTCCGTTCCCTTTCCCATAGACCGGGCTAAGACCTGTTTTTCTCTGTCATCCAAAGGCTGGAAATCGGCCATGGTATGAATATTATCAATAACCTGTTCAATGGAACTCATGCCGGATAACATCGTCACAATGCCGGGTAAAGATCCGACATACCGCAATGCCCAGGAGGCTTCACTATCATTTGGACGGGCCGCTTTTAAAATTTTCGAGGCTGACTCGGGAAGAATTGCCAGATTACCACCCTTGACCGGTTCCATCACAAAAATGGGAACCCCCTTTTCCATCGCTTTACGGTAAAGCGTTCCGGCCTGCCGGCTTCCTTCAGGCGCTTCACCCTCATCATTCCAATCAGCATAGTTGAGCTGGATCATTACACAATCCCAGGAAAATGTATCCATTAAATAATTGAAGAACGGTACATCCCCATGAAAAGAAAATCCCAGGCAGCGGATACGCCCCGCGGCCTTTTCACTGCGTAAATAATCCAGGATGCCATCCTGGATATACAGTTGTTCAAACTGTTCCCTGGTGGTCAGCGAGTGCAATAAATAATTATCGAAATATTCGACCTGGCACGCATCAAGCTGTCCCTGAAATATTTTCTTGGCCTGCTCCAGCCCGGTCAAAATCGGTGTCGGCATTTTATCACACAGATAGAAACTATCACGAGGATATTTTTTTAATATCTTGCCCATAAAGGCTTCTGATTTTCCTTCATGGTAGAAATACGCTGTATCATAATAATTCACGCCGTGCCGATATGCATAATCGATCATTTTTCCGGCCAGCTCCTCATCGATTTCTTTACCGCTTGCCGTCATTCTTGTCGGGAAGCGCATGCCGCCGAATCCCAACAGCGATAACTGCTGCCCATTAGACGGATACAACCTCGTCACGACAGTGTTCTCCTCACTGTTTTCTTGTTTCTCCACATCCCGATCCAGGAAATCAATGATTTTTGGGCGGTTCCATACGCCGATGCCCGCAACGGTTGCAATAGAGGCTCCCAGTATCCCTAACGCCTGACGGCGATTTATTTTTTTGCCCATGATTTTTCTCCCATAAAAATATATACTTCGATAGCATTCTTAATATACACCATGAACCCCACTTTAAGTCAATGAAAAAACGGATTTTGCCTGATAGCAAAATCCGTTTTACATGTTATTATTTATTCTTCAACGTTTTTCAATTCATCTGCATAGGGGCTGTCAACACACGATACGACAGGAGCTTCTTTGGCAAATTGTTTTACATGAGCTGTTTCCTGCATAATCGGTGCAATCGTACCGGCTCCGGCTACACAACCACCCGGACAGGCCATGCCTTCCAAAAGATATCCATCGCGCTTACCCGCTCTGGCCATAAAAATCATCTTTTGGCATTCTTTCAACCCCGCTGCCTGCTCGATTTTAACTTCACGGTCGGGAGCAATGTGCTGCAACGCTTCGGCAACCGCACCGGCTACGCCGCCGCTGACAGCAAATCCACGACCCATAGCCGTACCTTCATTCATATTATCGGCCGGGTCTGCTTCCAACGTCGCAAAATCAATACTTTTTGCATCAAACATTCCCTGTAATTCTTCAAAGGTCAACACGTAATCGACTTCCGAACGAACAGTCCTACGATTGGCTTCCAATTTTTTGGCTGCACACGGCCCGATGAAACAAATACGGACATCGGGATACTTATTTTTCACGACCCGGGCTGTAATGACCATCGGCGTCAGCGCCATGGAAATATTTTCCTTGAATTGCGGGAACGCTTTCTTTACCATCATCGACCATGCCGGGCAACAGGATGTGCCCATCCAGGGAATCTTTGCCGGGACTTCTTCTATAAAATCATGGGCTTCCTGAATCGTGCATAAATCAGCACCGATAGCTACTTCAACGACATCATCGAAACCCAGCATCCGCATAGCCGTCTTTAGCTTGGCCGGCGTCGCATCTTTACCAAACTGGCCCACAAAAGCCGGTGCCACACAGGCAACCACCTTGTGTTCTTTCATCGCCGAAATGACCTGGAGAATCTGACTCTTATCTGCAATTGCCGCAAACGGACAATTAACCAGACACATGCCGCAGGACACGCATTTATCATAATTGATCTTAGCACAGCCATTTTCATCCGATTCAATGGCATCCATGCCACAGGCAGCCGCACAAGGCCGTTCAATATGTGAAATGGCCTGATACGGGCACTGCTTGACACAACGGCCACATTTAATACATTTATCCTGATCGATGACACTATGTTGATTTTCATCGATCCAAATAGCATCTTTCGGACATACATTCATACACGGATGCGAAATACATCCCTGACAATTGTCCGTAATACGAACCTGATTGGGCGGACAGGCATTGCAAGCAAACGTAACGACGTTAACCAACGGTTCTTCAAAAAAATTATTGTCCGCTTCAACGGCTTCCTTGATTCCGGCGCTGGCAGGAGCCCGGACATCAATGGGTTCTACCGGAAGACCACAAGCTAACCGTACCCGTTCCTGGACAACCGCTCTTTCCAAAAAGATATCATGGCGATACGTTCCGCCTTTTCTTGAAACGAGCTTATAGGGGATCAAATCCACACGGGAGTAGTCCCCACCTTCATAAGCGATCTTCGCTACTTCCGTAAAGACATTGCGGCGAATATCGTCCACCACACTGTGAACACCTCTCATACTTAGTCACCTCATTAGAAAATAAAAAACAGAAAATTAAAATTTTATAACTGAATTCCATCTTTCCTAAGTATAAGGTAACCTTGCAAAATATGCAAGTAAATAAACGTTTTATGTCCCATGTGAAATTATGAATTTCCAAGGTATAATTCATAAAATATACCTCAGCAAAGACGCTTATCGACATCATTTCTTAAATTTTTTTTCCCTTTTCTTTAGTTCCACTATTTACACGAAAAAAACCGCTTGAAAATCAAGCGGTTTTATCTGATATATATCTAATTTTCTGTCTGTTCATCGTTTTCAGACATATGCTCATACGCATGTGCAGCCGCTTCAAATTCTTCATCTGTCGGTGCTACATATACGACTTCGCCATTTTCTTCCGTATCGATACGGGCAATAATTGCTTCGGCATCTGTATCTTCGTCCGCATCTTCCTCTTCTTCAGAAAACGGAACGAGAATTGCAAACGTCTTGTCATCAATGTCGAGGGTTGCGGCTTCAGCATAATATTCTTCCGAGCCGTCATCTCCGGTAATGGTAACTACCTGGACTTCTTCTAATTCTTCTGCCATTTGGTTAGTCTCCCTGTGCGTCTAAATAATTTTGTAAAATAAGAATTGCTGCCATTTTATCGATATATTGTTTGCGCTTTTCACGGCGTACATTGCCTTCCATCAGAACTTTTTCTGCCATAACCGTCGTCAATCGTTCATCCCAATAGACAAATTCCATGTCAGGCATTACCTTTTTCAGCTCATCGACAAAATGCTCGATTTTTTCCATATTATCGCTATAGTCACCATTCATATGACGTGGTCTGCCTACTACGATACGATATACTTCTTTTTCCCGGATAATATCCCGGAGACGGGAAAAATCTTTTTTCTTCGATTGGCGTTGAATGGTTTCTAACCCCTGGGCGGTGATATGCAGCGCATCACTGCAAGCCACCCCGATAGTTTTCGATCCGACATCCAATCCTAAAATGCGTATTCCTTTACAATCCATGCTGTTTCACGTAAGAACGAACTAATTCTTCAATGAGTTCATCCCGTTCAATACGGCGAATATTGCCGCGAGCATTATTATGACTTGTAATATACGTTGGATCGCCCGAAAGAAGATATCCTACAATCTGATTCACAGGATTATAGCCCTTTTCTTCCAATGCCTGGTATACTTCCTTCAAAATCATAGATGCTACGCTTTGTTCTTCATTTCTGTTTTTCACAATCATCGTTTCATCACTTACTGCCATATAATCACATCCTTTATCGATAGATATTCTTGCTTTTTATTATCCCACTAACGTTTTTACGGCTTCTGCACCAGCTGCTAATGCTTCCAACAATTTTTCAGGTTGTTTGCCGCCGGCCTGAGCCATATCCGGACGGCCACCGCCGTTGCCGCCAGCCGCCTGAGCTGCCGCTTTGATAATCTTACCGGCATGCAATCCCTTTTTCGTATCCGCCTTGGCTACTTTGCAGACAAAGCTTACCTTGCCATCATGAACCGCTCCCAGGAGGACAACGCCGCTGCCGGCCTTATCCATAACGGTATCCGCTAATTCACGAAGACTGTCCATTGTATCTGCCTGCGCTTCTGCAGCAATCACAGACACCGTGCCGACAGTTTGTTTGGTTGCCATAATCGTATCCAAATCGGATAATGCCGCATTTTTCTTCCACTGCTGCAATTCTTTTTCTGTATCTTTCAACTCTGCCAAGACATGTTCCAATTTATCGGGCACATCACTGACTTTTGCTTTCAAAAGACTGGCCAGATGGGCCAATTCATCTGAATCACGTTGCGCTTTTTTGACTGCTGACGCACCGGTAACCGCTTCAATGCGGCGTACGCCTGTACCGATACCGGTTTCTGACAGAATACGGAAAGAACCGATGATAGATGTGCGTTCCACATGAGACCCACCACAAAGTTCACAGCTGAAATCGCCGGCTGTAACAACACGGACGATATGACCGTATTTTTCACCAAAGAGAGCCATCGCCCCTTTAGCCTTTGCTTCATCAATCGGCATTTCTTCCTTCGTTACCGGAACATCTTTAAAAATCTGTTCATTGACCATATCTTCGACTTGCCGCAATTCGGCGAAAGAAACCGGCGAAAAATGCGTGAAATCAAACCGGAGATGATCCGGAGTAACCAAAGAACCAGCCTGATTGACATGATTCCCCAATACTTTACGCAATGCGGCCTGTAACAAGTGTGTCGCAGTATGATTACGGGCAATAGCAAGATTACGCGCCTTGTCAACAGCGATATCCAGAGCATCCCCCTGATGGAGGACCCCTTCTTTTACCGTAGCGATAAGATATATCAAACCATTAGGCAGCTTTTTAGCATCGCTTACTTCTGCAATCCCTTCTGCGCCCTTTAAAATGCCTGTATCACCAATCTGACCGCCACCGTCAGCATGGAACGGATTAACATCGAGAATTACCGTTACTTCTTCACCATCGCGTGCTTCCGATACTTCTGTTCCGCCCTTGCCCAGCATAGCAATATTGGCCTTTATCGCCGCTTCATCATTATACAATTTACTTTGATCCAGCTTTGTCGTATCCGGTGTGGCTACGAGTGCCGACACCTTTTCATGCGCAGCCCGGGCCCGTTCCTGTTGTTCCTTCATGGCTGTGTCAAAGCCTTCCTGATCTATGGTATATCCCTTATCCTGTGCGATTTCTTCTGTCAATTCCTTAGGGAATCCAAACGTATCATACAATTTAAATACTTCTTTGCCGGATAATTTTTTGCTTTCCTTTTCAGCATCCATCATCTGGTTCAACAAATCCAGTCCCTGTACCAGGGTCGCACTGAATTGTTTTTCTTCGGTATCAATGACCTTTTTAATAATATCGACATGTTCCCGTAATTCCGGGTATTCGTCTTCAAGGATCTGAATAACCGTATCCACCAGGCTGCTGAGGAACATGTGCTGAATCCCCAGGAGGCGGCCAAACCGGACAGCACGACGTAATATACGCCGTAAAACGTAGCCTCTTCCTTCATTAGACGGCAAAATACCATCACTGATCATAACCGTAATGGCCCGGATATGATCGGCAATGACCTTCATCGCCATTTTCTGATCCGGATCCGTATAATCGCCATGGCACAGATCAATTACGTTTTCTATGATGGGGAATATCAAATCGGTTTCAAAATTCGATTCTTTTTGTTGAATAACAGAGGCCAATCGTTCCAGACCGGCACCTGTATCAATATTTTTTTTGGCCAGAGGTTCATATTTTCCATCTTTAGTACGATTGAACTGCGTGAATACGAGATTCCAGATTTCCAAATAGCGGTCGCAATCACAGCCAACGGTACACGTCGGTTTGCCACAACCCCGTTCCGGCCCTAAATCATAAAATATTTCGCTGTCGGGACCACAAGGTCCTTCGCCGATTTCCCAAAAATTATCATCGAATTTAAAAATTCGTTCATCGGCGAGGCCAATCATATTATGCCAGAGATCATACGCTTCCTGATCATCCGGATAAATCGTAACATACAACTTATCTACATCCAGTTCCAAGACCTTGGTCAAAAATTCCCAAGCCCATGAAATCGCTTCTTTTTTAAAATAATTACCAAACGAAAAATTACCCATCATTTCAAAAAACGTATGATGGCGGGCGGTACGCCCAACATTGTCAATATCATCCGTGCGGATACATTTCTGGCTCGTTGTCACCCGATACGACGGCGGCACAAGTTTTCCTGTAAAGTATGGTTTCAACGGTGCCATGCCGGCGCCAATAAGCAGCAGGCTGGGGTCATCTTTCGGAACCAAAGGAAAACTATGTAGGATCAGATGTTCTTTACTCTTAAAAAACTGTAAGTATGCTTTGCGGATTTCATTTCCCGTCATATATTTCATAAATGGCAACACTCCCTTTATCTTCTTATGGGAAAATTATACGCTTATTTACCCCTATTAGGCAACCTTTCAGTGATAACTCTCCTTCTTTTCTTACTATATTAATTTTAGCAAAAAGGAAAGGCTAGTAACAAGCAGCTTCCTGCTCAAATTACTAGCCACTTATTTTTAATTCCTCACCCGTTTAGCTCCCACATACCGGGGCGACCAATAACCACTGTTTAAACTGTCTACACGAATGCCGCCGCTGCTGGTCGCACTAATGAAATTATTATCGCCGACGTAGATACCGGTATGAGATACCCCCGGTTCATATGTTGTAAAGAACACCAGGTCGCCCGGAACAAGATCCCGTCGGGACACCCTGGACCCTAACATATATTGTTCATCAGCCATCCGGGGCAGTATTATTCCATTGTGAGAAAAAACATATTTCGTAAATCCTGAACAATCAAATCCACTGGGTGTATTACCGCCAAACACATAGGGAACACCTAGATATTTATATGCTGACGACACCAGTTTGTCGCCAATCACATCATGTTCATCGAATTTTTTTAGCTGGGAATAGCGGGTATATGATGTGCCTTCACCGTACCTTGCA
>JALCDF010000002.1 GCA_022641375.1 Megasphaera sp.
GATGCGTGCCATAGAACATAGCGGATTTATGAATTGATCCAATTATAGCAAAGAATCTTGCTCGTCAAAAAAAATACCCACAACAACTTGACACTATCATGTTTTTGTAAAAACGTTGCAAATTGTTGATGCGGTGTTGTATAATGTATAATTGAATAAAAATGTAAGCTAGTTATTTTAATTAATTGGAGGGCTCAATAGGTGTTTAATAAAATAGTACAAAGATTGCTCGGTAACAATACGGATCGGGAATTGAAAAAAATGCGGCCTATCGTCCAACGTATCAATGATTTAGAACCTTCTCTGACACGTCTCAGCGATTCGTCGCTGCAGGAAAAGACATATGAATTCAAAAAGCGTCTCGCTGATGGAGAAACGTTGGATGATATTTTGCCGGAAGCGTTTGCTGTCGTTCGTGAAGCATCACGTCGTGTTACGGGCATGCGTCACTTTGATGTACAGCTGCTGGGCGGCATTGTGCTGCATCGTGGCGATATTGCCGAAATGCGTACTGGCGAAGGGAAAACCCTGGTTGCGACGCTGCCGGTATATCTGAATGCATTGTCCGGCAAGGGCGCTCACGTCGTTACCGTCAATGATTATCTGGCTACTCGTGATAGTGAAGAAATGGGCCAGATTTATAAGTTTTTAGGGCTCTCTGTAGGCTTGATCGTCCATGATCTCACATATGATCAGAGACGTCGTGCGTATAATTCCGATATTACTTATGGTACCAATAATGAATTCGGGTTCGATTATCTTCGTGATAATATGGTCATCAGCAGTGATCAGATGGTTCAGCGCCCACTGAATTATTGTATCGTCGATGAAGTGGACTCCATCCTGATCGATGAAGCCCGTACCCCGTTGATCATTTCCGGACCCGGTGAAAAATCCACGGATCTGTATTATACATTAGCCGGTGTAGTAAAGACCTTTGTCAAAGATGACTATACGATGGATGAAAAACAGAAGACCATTGCACCGACGGACAGCGGCATTGCCAAGGTCGAAAAAATGCTGGGCATCAAGAATATGTTCGACAATGATCATATGGAATTGAACCATCTGGTCATTCAGGCATTGCGGGCCCGCTTTATGATGCACCGCGACAAGGACTACGTTGTCAAGAACGGCGAAATCGTCATTGTCGATGAATTTACGGGCCGTCTGATGTTTGGCCGCCGCTATAGTGACGGGCTGCATCAGTCCATCGAAGCCAAGGAAGATGTCAAGGTCCAGGGCGAAAGCAAGACCCTGGCGACGATTACATTCCAGAACTACTTCCGTATGTACAAGACGCTTGCCGGCATGACCGGTACGGCCAAGACAGAAGAAGATGAATTCAATAAGATTTATAAACTCGATGTATATGTCATCCCGACGAACAAACCGATGATCCGTAAGGATTTGCCCGATGTCATTTACAAGACGAAGAATGCTAAGTACCGGGCCGTTATCCGGGAAGTAAAGAAACGTCATCAGTCCGGTCAGCCTATCCTGGTCGGGACGACGTCCATCAGCCAGTCGGAAATCCTCAGCCAGCTGTTGGATAAAGAAAATATCGTTCATAACGTGCTGAATGCCAAGTTCCATGAAAAAGAAGCGGAAATCATCAAAGATGCCGGCCTGATGAACCAGGTCACGATTGCTACTAATATGGCCGGTCGTGGTACAGATATCAAACTGGGCAAAGGCGTTGCCGAATTAGGCGGCCTCATGATCATCGGCACGGAACGGCATGAAAGTCGTCGTATCGATAATCAGCTCCGCGGTCGTTCCGGCCGTCAGGGCGACCCGGGGACGACGCAGTTCTTCCTGTCTCTGGAAGATGATCTGATGCGTATTTTTGGTGCGGAAAACATTTCTAAATTCATGGATAAGTTGGGAATGGAAGAAGACGAACCGATTACGCATAAGATGATTACCAGGTCTATTGAAAAAGCACAGAAGAAAGTAGAAGGTCATAACTTCGAAATCCGTAAATACGTCCTGGAATACGATGATGTCATGAACCAGCAGCGTGAAGTCCTCTATAGTCAGCGCCGTCAGGTATTGACAGCTGAATCGTTGCGGGAAAGCATCCTGGGCATGGTAGACGACATTATCCAGTCTGGCCTCGACAAATATGCCGATGAAAAGCTCTATCCGGAAGAATGGGATTTTGCCGGCTTATTGCAGCAGATGGAACAGTATTTTGTACCGAAGGGTGCGACGACGGTAGCCGAACTGGAAAACCTGAGCCGTCTCGAAGTACAGGATAAATTAAAGAAGATTGCAACCGACCTCTATAATGAACGGGAAGCGGAAATCGGCGAAGATACGATGCACCAGCTGGAAAAAGCCGTCATGCTCCGGGTCGTCGACAGCAAGTGGATGGATCACCTGGACGCGATGGATGCCTTGAAAGAAGGTATCAATCTGCGGGCTTATGGACAGAAGAATCCGTTGGTCGAATATAAATTCGAAGCCTACGAAATGTTCGAAGAAATGGTGGATTCCATCAAACATACGGTGGTTACGTTCCTGTATCATATCCAGATTACGTACAGCAAGCCTGTTCCGCAGGCGGAAGACCACCTGAAAAGCGCGACGGAAGTCCATCAGGAAATGCAGCCGGTCAGCCGGGAAGATATTGAACGTGATGAACGGAAACACGACTGATATAGGTGTTTCTCAGCCGATGACTAACGAATAACGATACGATATATATATTGGATTTTTGAAAGATGGTGATCTTGTGTTATTAGAAGAAATGCGTAAACCTATTGAAGACGTGCAAAAAAGAATACAAGAAATCGGGGATTCACTTTAACTTACCTCAAAAAAAAGAACGAATCATGGATTTTGATATGCAAATGAGCGACCCTGCTTTTTGGGATGATCCCGAAAAGGCGAAGGCCATTTCACAGAAGGCGACATTGCTGAAGACGGAAGTCGACGGCCATGAAGCCTTGGTCCGGCAGGCAAATGACCTGATGGAATATTTGGAAATGGCCATGGAAGATGGGGACAGCTCATTTGCAAATGATATTGAAAAGCAGTATACTGCTATTTTGCAGAAAATAGAAAAAAGGGAAGTACGGCTGCTGTTGTCCGGTGAGTATGATCAATGTAATGCGATTATTACATTCCATGCCGGTGCCGGTGGTACGGAAGCACAGGACTGGTGCCAGATGCTGATCCGCATGTACAGCCGCTGGGCAGAACGGAACGGCTATCATATCGCCGTGATGGATACCCAGCCCGGTGAAGAAGCGGGCATCAAGAGTGCTACGTTCACCATTGAAGGGGAATACGCCTACGGATATCTGAAATCAGAAAAGGGTGTCCATCGGCTGGTCCGTATTTCGCCCTTTGATGCTGCGGCTCGGCGTCATACATCGTTTACGGCGGTGGATGTCATGCCGGAACTGCCCGATGACGTGGATGTGGAAATCAATATGGATGAAGTCCGTGTCGATTATTTCCGTGCATCCGGTGCGGGCGGCCAGCATGTCAATAAGACCAGCTCGGCAGTCCGGATGACTCATGAACCGACGGGCATCGTCGTGCAGTGCCAGAATGAACGGTCACAGCTCCAAAATAAGGAAATGTGCCTGAAATACCTGCGGGCGAAGTTGTTTGAACTGGAACAGGAAAAACAAGCAGAACTCAAAGCCGAAATCGGCGGCGTCCATCAGTCCATCGAATGGGGCAGCCAGATCCGGTCCTACGTATTCCATCCCTATAACCTGGTAAAAGACCATCGTACTGGGGTGGAAACAGGGAATATCCAGGCCGTCATGGATGGCGATCTGGATATCTTTATTGAAGGATATCTACAGATGGAAAAAAATAAAAGGGTAGCGAGACAGGAAATATAATGAAAAAACTGAGCATTCTATGTGTCATCGCGGCTGTTCTGATCATCGGCGCAAATGCCCTGGCTCCGTCTGTGGTCGAACAAGGGTTATACTACGCATTGTCCGACAACATGGAAATCCAGCCGGCCGATGTGCAGGTAACCGCCCAGCCGGGACTGAAGGTGCTGTCCGGGAATCTGGATAGTGTCCGTGTACACAGCCAAAAATTCAAGGTGAAAGACATGACGTTCGACAGTCTGGATTGTTCCCTCCAACAGACGCGGTTCAGTCTCTTATCTGGCGGCAGGGTCGGGCATATGGTCCTGACCGATGCGGACAGCGGGGAATTGACGGCGACTGTGCGCAGTGAAGAGTTGGAAAAGTTTCTTGTCCGCAAGATTGAAAAATTGTCCGATCCGACAGTGTCATTGGAAAATGATCAGGTGCATGTGACCGGTACGGTTGCGGTCGGCGGGTTCTTAAAAGCCAAGGCTGATTTGCGCGGTACGTTCGCTATGAAGGGGAGCAAGCTCATGTTCATTCCTTCTTCGATGACTATTGACGGAATGGGGAAGACTTTCAGCAATACTAGTACTGCCGGTATCGAAGTATATGATTTCAAGGATTTTCCTTTAGGGATTCAACCGGACAGTGTCACAATGCGCGATCATGTGTTGACTATCCATGGCAGCATACATCATACCTAGGTAAGGTGGAACTATGGTAAAAAATAATCAATTTAGTAAGATGCTTATGATCGGGGCTGTCCTGATCGGGCTTATCTTTGCCGTTGTATTATGTGTTCAACGATACCACGTCGAAGAGCAGAGCCAGACCATTGAACAGGCTATGGATTATGATGCAGTCGTTGTCATGGCCCGGAATGACGGCTATGATTTGGATACGGCGCTGAAAAAATGCAAAGAAGCCGGCGTGACGAGTTTTACTATTTACGATGCTACGCTCAACAAATTGACACAGCGCGGCGAAATGTCGCTTATTACTAAATTAGGGATGGAATTATATTATCCCCAGTTTAATATCGTCGGCGGGACGTATGATTACTATCTCATAGGCAAGCCCAAAGACAAAAAAGATATATATTTTGATGAAGTGATTGCTGATTTGCAGTCGCGGCTGGGCTCCGACAAGGTGCAGGTCATCGACAATCCGCAATATCGTATTGCCGGATTGCATGGTGTCATGCCGGGTCTGGGAGAAGTGAACCTGGGTATATTGTCAGCCGATGCCAATACGATTGCCGAACGGGGATTCCATGTCATCCTGCGGCCGACGAATTACAGTGATCCGGAACCGAAGCAGATCGATGGTTTCTTTAACCGTATCGATAAGATCAAAAATGTTTCCGGGGTCATGTTTGTCGGCAAGGAAGTAATGGGGTATACGCCGGTAGCTTCCCAGCGGAGAGAAATGTTGGAATATACGGCGGACCAGATGAAACAGCGTCATATACCATTTTATATGATTGAAGCCGTGAATCAGCTTCAATACAATACACAGGACGGAATGTATGATTTAGCCGGCTTGCTCGACTATGATACGGCCCGGACCTATGCTATGGCCAAGGAAGAATTGGAAAAGATTTCTCCGGAAGAAGCGGCCATGCGGTATTATATCAGCGATTTGGAACGGAATTGCCGGGTCAATCTGTACCCGCTCTATAAAAAACCGCTTCATGGCATGAATCTGACGGAAACGAATTTGTCCTATATTTCTATCGTGTCGCAGAAGTTGAAGGACCGGGGATATACGCTGGGGCAGGCTACGATTATGCCGCCGTATTATCCGAATCGGATACTTTTAGCTCTCGTAGCCGCAGCTGCGGCCTGCGGATTCGTGTTTACGCTCAATCTCCTGCTGCCGTTGTCTAACCGGCTGAATTATATCCTGCTGGTGCTGGCGGTCCTGTTCGGTGTGGGCGGAGCGATGGTTGCCAAGGGGGCTTTATTCCTCCAGCTCATGGCGATTGGCTGTGCCGTGTCGTCACCGACGGCAGCGATACTGCTGCTCCTCGATATATGGCGGAAAAAGAATATCACTAAAAAGCTGAGCTATTGGTACGTTATCCGTGATGGTGCCATCGGCCTGGCTTGTGCAGTAGCGATTGCGATGATCGGCGGGATATTTATTGCCGCTATGCTCGGTAATATCCGCTTCTTCATGGAATTTGATTTTTATCGCGGCGTCAAGCTGACGTTCCTCTTGCCGCTGCTGTTGGTTGCTGTCGGATATTTGCGGCGGTTCCCCTTATTTGGGCACCGTATCGCGTCGACAGATGATTTCAAAAAATTTGTTGCTGATTTCCTGCGGATTCCCATCAAGATGGGGACGCTGATTGCAATCGGTGCATTGGGTTTTGCAGCCTATATCTTTATTGGCCGCAGCGGTCATACCGCCGGGGTTTCCGTACCGGGAGCCGAAGTGGCGATGCGCCGGCTGTTGGAAAATGTCATGTATGCCCGTCCCCGGGAAAAAGAATTCCTCATCGGTCATCCGGCATTTTTCCTCATGGTTGCCGCGATGTACCGCCGTTGGCCGCAGATTATTCATTTTCTGATGGTCATGGCGACGACAATCGGTGTGGGTTCTATGGTTGAAACCTTTGCGCATATCCGGACGCCGTTCATCATGTCCTTTATCCGCGGCATCAATGGCTGGGTCACGGGTATGATCATCGGTATTATCCTGATCGTTGCCCTGGCCGTAATACAATACATGACGTCCTGGTTGGGAAAGCAGGTGGACAGCCATGACTAATATTGTTATTTCCGGCTATTACGGCTTTGCCAATGCCGGTGATGAAGCGATGTTGTCGGCTATCGTCGGCTCTCTTCAGGATATCATTCCGGATATATCCATTACCGTTATTACCGGAAATTGTCAAATGACCCGGAAAAATCATCATGTACATACGATTCATCGTTTGAATCTTTTTCGTATCGCAGCGGCGCTTCGTCGCTGTGATATTCTTATTAGTGGTGGTGGTAGTTTACTCCAGGATGTGACCAGCGAACGAAGCCTGTATTATTATCTGCTGATCATGCGCATGGCCTTGTTTTTTCACAAGCCGGTCATGCTCTATGCGCAGGGCATCGGTCCGGTGCGGTCGGTCAAAGCCCGGCAGGCTGTACGGGATGTGTTGCAGCGGGTTGCTGTCATTGGTGTCCGTGATTCCGAATCTAAAGCGGAACTGGCTTCGATGGGGGTTACGGTACCGCCGGTGCACGTGACTGCCGATGCTGTTTTGTCGATGCATCCGGTCGACAAACGAATCGGGTATTACCTGCTGGGCAAAGCGGGGAATACCGGTATCGGTACCCGCGTCGGCATTGCCGTCCGGGACTGGCAGGGAATGACGGAGTATAAAGACGCGATTGCCAGGGCGGCCGATGAATTACAGCGGACGACCGATTGCCACGTCGTATTTATTCCCATGCAATATCCTGCCGATGTCGAAACGGGCCGGGATATTGCCAGTCGTATGGCGACCCGGGCGACGGTCCTGACAAACCGTTATTCTACGGTAGAATTCATGTCACTCATGGGGTGTATGGACGCTGTCATTGCCAACCGCCTCCACGCCTTGATTTTTGCGTCGATTATGAAGGTTCCTATTACGGCCTTGTCATATGACCCTAAAATTGACAGTTTCGTCCGGCTGATCGGTGAAAAACTGGTTGGTACCGTAGAATCTGTTACGGCGGAAGATATTGTTGCCGATGTGAAGAAAAAATTAGCCTTGGGACGCATATCACCGGAAGTGGACGCCCATATGAATCATTTGCGCCGGCAGTCCCTGCGCAATGCATATCTGGCGCTGCGGGTACTGGAAGGAAGAGCCGGCCTGCGGAAACGATATACAGAAAGTAAAACCGGGCAGGACTGAGGTCCTTGCTTTTCCATAGATGAAAAGAGGTTTCTTATGATTGATTTTAAAAATGTTTCGAAACTATATACAAATGGGTCCGTTGCGTTGGATCATGTTTCGCTGCATATCGGCAAGGGCGAATTTGTTTTTGTTGTCGGAGCCAGCGGTGCCGGGAAATCGACATTGATCAAGCTGTTGTCGCATGAAGAACTGCCGACGCATGGGCAGGTCGTCGTCAACGATACGATTGTAAATCGTATTTCTAAAAGCCGGGTGCCGTATTTGCGTCGCAAGATGGGCATCGTATTCCAGGATTTCCGCTTGCTGCCGAATAAGACGGCAGCGGAAAATGTGGCTTTTGCCATGGAAGTCATTGAAACTCCGCGGCGGGTCATCAAGGAACGGGTCCGCAATGTGTTGGATCTGGTCGGGCTCATCGGCAAGGCCGATGCGCTACCGCAAAATCTTTCTGGCGGGGAACAACAGCGTGTGGCCATAGCCAGAGCCATCGTCAACAGACCGTTGCTGCTCATTGCTGACGAACCGACGGGAAATCTCGACCCGGAAACTTCGTTGGGCATCATGGAGACCTTTAAGAAAATCAACCACATGGGAACGACCGTCCTCATGGTGACGCATGATAAACAGATGGTGGATATGATGAATAAACGAGTTATCGAAATCGTCAATGGTCATGTCGTCCGGGATGAACAAAGGGGAGGATACAGCGATGAAGATTAGAACGATGCGGTATTTTATCCGGGAAGCTTTTCAGTCTTTTTGCCGCAACAGCTTTATGTCTATTGCATCCGTTGCGACGGTGACGTTATCGCTGTTCATTTTAGGCATTTTTATGATCATGGCAGCTAATCTTGATTATTTTGCTGAAAATCTGGAAAGCCAGGTACAAATCAGTATTTATCTGAAAGATGATTTGTCACAGGACCAGATACAGAGTGTAAGTGCCCGTCTTAAGAATCTGCCGGATGTAAAGAAAATTACCTTTACTAATAAAGATCAGGCGATGGATGCATTGAAGGAACGAATGAAGGACCAGCCGGGCATCTTAAATGCGCTGGAAGGTAAGAATCCGTTGCCGAGTTCCTATGAAATTACGTTTACCAATCCGGAATCCGTAAAGAAAACAGCCCGTATCGTGGCTGATTATCCCGAAGTAGAAAGTACTCATTACGGGCAGGAAATCATTGAACAGCTGTTCCGCATCACGACGATTATCCGCTGGGGCGGCATTGCGCTCATCATATTCCTGACGCTGGCGACATTGTTTATTATTTCCAATACGATCCGGCTGACGGTTTTTGCGCGGCGCAAAGAAATCGCTATTATGAAGTATGTAGGTGCGACGAACTGGTTCATCCGCTGGCCGTTTTTGCTGGAAGGGCTTATCCTGGGGTTTGTCGGCGGGGTAATTGCCGATGTCCTGCTGGCCCAGTTCTATGAATTCGTTACGGTGGCAGTTCACAGTTCTCTGGCATTTTTACCGATGGTCAGCATGTATCCATTCTTATATCATGTGAGCGGCGTTTTGCTGGTTATCAGCATGATCATCGGGGCGATAGGGAGTACTATTTCATTGAAGCGTTATATGAAGGTGTAAGGATATGATACGATTTAAATCACAGAAAAAATATATAGCCGTTATTGTGGCAGCGGCATTGTTATGTCCGTCTTTTGCTGTTTTTGCTGACGATGAAGATTTACAGGATCAATTATCTGATGTACAGGGCCGCATGGCGGAACAGGCACAAAAGAAAAGCGATGCCGAAGCCGTTATTGGCAATGTCTTTGATAAATTGAAAGGCATTCAGGAAAATCTTGACAGCGCCGTCAGTGATTACAAGGATTTGTCGGGACAACTGGCCGCGACCGATCAGAAAATCGGCTCTCTGCAGAAGGAACTGGACCAGAAGCAAACGCAGCTGACCAAACGGGAAGGCGTATTCAGCAAGCGGATCCGCGATATTTATATGCATGGACAACTCAGTTATATCGATGTCGTACTGGGAGCAAAAAACTTTGATGATTTTGCGAACCGGGTCGAATTATTGCGGCGTGTCGTCGATTCCGATATGGCATTGATTACGGATATTCGCGATCAGCGGAACCAGATTGATGAAGCCAAGAAGTCCCTGGAATCCGAACGGGAAAAGCAGGTCAAACTGAAAGATGATGCTGAACAGAAGAAAAATGAAATTGAACGGCATAAGTCAGAACAACAGGGCATACTGAATCAGGCTCAGAATGATAAAGCCGTAGCGCAGGAAGCCTATGATGAATTGGAATCTGCATCTCAATCCATTGGTGATAAACTACGTCAGCGGGCTGCCGACCGGGCAGCTGCACAGGCATCAGCATCATCTTCGGACAGCGGTTCGGATTCTTCCGACGGCGGTGGTTATGATTCCTATCAGCCGGTGAGTGGTTCTGGTGCGATGATATGGCCGGTCAACGGCGTAATTACATCGCCATTCGGGTACCGGAATCATCCTATCTTCGGCCGGGCAATCCTGCACAGCGGCATTGACATCGGGGTAGATTACGGAACGCCGGTACATGCTGCCGACAGCGGCGTAGTAGTGGATGCCGGCTGGATCAGCGGCTATGGATATGCCGTAGTCATCGACCATGGGAATGGATTGTCTACGTTGTATGGCCATAATGAATCCTTAGCCGTATCGTCCGGACAGTCTGTTTCACAGGGACAAGTGATTGCCTATGCCGGTTCTACAGGGAATTCGACGGGCCCGCATGTTCATTTTGAAGTACGTTCCAATGGGGATCCCGTAGATCCGTCTGCGTACTTATAGGATATATATCATGAAACCGAATTATAAGAGGATTATCCAAGAAAGCAAAGACGTTGTTTTATGGGTAATATCGGCCATTTGTGCGGCCTGCCTGTTGATTGGACTGCTGTTCTATCATTATACGGGCGATCCGTTCGGGGCCATCAAATATTTCCGTACGTTTTCCGTCATTGAATCCCATTATGCCGGAGCGGTTGAAAAAACGGATTTGTTCAACGGTTCTTTGGAAGGACTTGTCGGTAAGTTAGGAGACAAGCATTCCATTTATCTGGATGGTGAGAATTTCCAGTCGTTCTCTGATCAGACCATGGGGTCCTATGCTGGCATCGGTGTGTATCTGGGCCAGTCTGATGAAGGGGCACTGGTGGCCGGCGTCATGGATGACAGTCCTGCCGGAGATGCCGGTATTGTCCGCGGCGATATTATTCGTGCAGTGGACGGCAAACCGACGAAAGGGTTGGAACTGGATGCCATTTCCAAATCCGTGCGCGGCCCGGCCGGGTCTTCAGTGACCCTTACGGTCGGCCACAATGGCGTGGATACGGATGTGACGCTGGAACGGCGGCAAATCCATATGAAGACGGTTGTCGGGCAGATGGTGGAAGGAACCCATATCGGGTATATCCGCGTTGCCATCTTCAGCGAAACGACCGGGGATGAATTTACCAGGCAGTATGAAGAATTGAAATCCCAGGGCATGGAAAAGCTGATTCTTGATTTGCGTGATAATCCGGGCGGCCTGGTGGATCAGGCGACGGAGGTGGCCAGTAATTTTGTGCCGCCGGGAAGTACGGTTATTTCATATACGAACCGGGCCGGCAAGGAAGAGACTTTTACGGCGAAGGGAACGGATGCGATTATTCCCATGGCCGTGCTCGTCAATGAAAATTCTGCCAGTGCTTCGGAAATCGTTGCCGGTGATGTCCAGGATTTGGAACTGGGGCCAATCATCGGCGTCAAGAGTTATGGCAAGGGTACCGTCCAAGGCGTGTATCCCGTAGATGCCGGCAGTGCAATCAAGCTTACGGTAGCCAAGTACAAAACGACCAATGGACGCGAAATCGATGGACAGGGAATTATCCCTGATATTGAAGTCGCACTGCAGCCGGAGGATACGGAAGATTATCAATTGGAAAAGGCGATAGAAGTACTCAGCAATCCGTAAACCGGCGGTGAAGCCGCATAAGTTTCGCGAAATGTCTTTACAGATTGGCCATAATGCTATACAATTTAATTTAGTAGTGTTTTTTAATTTGAATAAGGGACAGATAGACAAGAGACATGGTATCTGTATGCTGTGTCTCTTTCTTTATATGAGGTGAAATATGTTTATAGACAGAGCTAGAATATTTGTACAATCCGGCCGCGGTGGTGACGGCATGAGCAGTTTCCGTCATGAAAAATTCGTTCCCAAGGGCGGACCCGATGGCGGCGACGGCGGGCAGGGCGGCAGCGTTATCCTGGTTGCTGACAGCAATACGAATACCTTGGTAGATTTCCGGTATCGTCGTTTGTTTAAAGCCAAGATTGGCGGCAAGGGACAGGGCAGCAATAAGTATGGCCGGGACGCCGAAGATTTACGGATCGTGGTACCTGTCGGTACAATCGTCCGGGATGAAGCGACGGATCAGGTCATGGCTGATTTGAGTTCGCCAGGCCAGGAAGCCGTTATTGCCAAGGGCGGCCGTGGCGGCCGTGGCAACTGGCATTTCCGCAGCAGTGCGAACCGTACGCCGACGTTTGCCGAAAAAGGCGAACCGGGGGAAGAACACTGGCTGCGTATGGAATTGAAGGTATTGGCCGACGTAGGTCTGCTGGGATATCCCAGTGTCGGCAAATCCAGTATTTTGCGGAAAGTGTCGGCAGCACAGCCGGAAGTAGCCGAATATCATTTTACGACGCTAAATCCTATTTTAGGCGTGGTGACCTTACCGGAAATGCGCAGTTTTGTCATGGCGGATATTCCCGGACTGATTGATGGTGCCGCCGAAGGCGTGGGGCTGGGATATGATTTCCTGCGGCATGTCGAACGAACGAAAATCCTGATCCACGTATTGGATGTATCGGGGATGGAAGGTCGGGATCCCATTGACGATTTTGAAAAAATCAATGCGGAACTTGCCAAGTACAGTGATAAATTAGCTAAAAAATTGCAAATCGTCGCTGCCAATAAAATCGATATGCTGGGCGATTCGGATAATTTGGAACGGCTGCAGGCCTATATGGATGAACGGGGCATAGAAGTATTCCCGATTTGTGCGCTCAGCGGCGAAGGCATGGATGCCTTGCTGGAACGGGTCTGGGAACGGTTGGAAGCGTACGATGAAACACCGGAAGAAACGACGGAAGAAGTCGTTTATAAAGCGAAAGAAAAACCGGATTTCGAAGTGAAACGCGGTGAAGACGGTGCCTTTGTCATTACGGGTCCCCGTATTGAAAATCTGGTGGCCATGACGAACTTTGATGATGACCAGTCGCTGCGGCGTTTCCAACGCATCTGGCGGTATATGGAATTGGATAAGCTGTTATTGTCCAAAGGGATAAAGGAAGGCAACACCGTCCGTATCTGCATGATGGAATTTGAATATCATCAATAGAACCTATAATAGGATCCGGCAGAAATGACAGCCGGTATCGGGATAGTTGTAAAGGAGAAAACTAGTGTTAGCAAAGGATAAACGAGAATTGAAATCATTGGCCAGTCAGATGCCGTCTGTCGTACAAATCGGTAAAGACGGATTGAGCAATGCCGTCATCGACAGTGCCCGGGCAGCGATTACGGCGCGGGAACTCATCAAAGCCCACGTGCTGAATAATGCCAATATCGATACGAAGGAAACCATGCAGGATTTGGCGGATATGCTCGGTGCCGAACTGGTACAGGTCATTGGCCACTATGGCATCCTGTTCAAGAAAAAAAATGAAAAATCGCATTATGAATTCGTCAAGGACGAATAAGAGCCAGTCTTTTTTACAGGGGAAGAGAACATGACAGATTTTCGTAAGAGTCTCAGAGATAAAAAGCGTATTATCGTCAAGGTCGGATCCAGTAATCTGACGCATGAAACAGGAAAATTGAATTATCATCGCATCGATCGTCTTGTCAGGGATATTGCCGATCTGGCCAATCAGGGCAAACAGATGATCCTGGTATCTTCCGGCGCGGTCAGTGCGGGTATGGGACCATTGGGCCTGACCGAACGGCCGTCGAATATTCGGGAAAAACAGGCGGTAGCTGCCGTAGGACAGGGCATCCTGCTCCATATATATGAAAAGATGTTTCGCGAATACGGACAGACAGTGGGCCAGGTACTCCTGACACGAATGGATGCCCAGAACCGCAGTAAATTCATGAATTCCCGGAATACGCTGCTGACGATGCTGGATATGGGAATCATTCCTATCATCAACGAAAACGATGTCGTCGCCGTCGACGAATTCAAGATAGGTGATAATGATACCTTGTCGGCCATGGTGAGTACGATCATCGAAGCGGATCTGCTTATTTTGGTATCCGATGTGGAAGGTCTGTATACGGCCAATCCGCAGACGGATCCTGAGGCGAAACTCATTCCCGTAGTCGATGAAATAGATAAACATTTCTATGATATTGCCGGTGGTGCCGGTACGTCTATCGGTACGGGCGGCATGCGGACTAAGATCCAGGCTGCGGCGATTGCCACCTCGGCCGGTGCCGATATGGTCATTGCCACGGGTATCGATGACGGTGTTGTCGGCCGTATTTGTGCCGGCGAAGATATCGGGACGCTGTTTGTCGCTAAAGAAACGAATATTCATGCGAAAAAACGCTGGCTCCTGTCAGGCAGTAAGCCGGCCGGCCGCTTATTCGTCGATGCCGGCTGCCGCCGGGCGATCATCGAACGGGGCTCCAGCCTGCTGCCGGTAGGCATTACCGGTGTCGAAGGGACATTTCGTGACGGTGATATCGTGACGGTCATGTATGACGGCATTGCCATAGCCAAAGGTGTCGTCAATTACAATAGTTATAATATTGATGTCATCAAAGGTCATCAGACCGGTGATATCGCTAAGATATTGGGGCATGAAGGTGTATATGAAGAAGTCATTCACCGCGATAATCTCGTGGCGATCCAATAGAGGAGGAGTCTATGGAATCGGAAGTAGTCGTAAAAGCCAGGGCTGCCCATACGGCAGCGCGTCAACTGGCTGCTGCGCCGACCACGCAGAAAGACAAGGCGCTGGCGAATATCGCCGCGGCGTTGGAAGCCCATACGGCGGATATCGTATCAGATAATCAGGCTGATCTGGCTCATGCGGCAGCGAATGGTATGAGTGCAGCCATGCTGGACCGGTTGAAGCTTACACCGGATCGCATCCGGGATATTGCTGCCGGTGTACGGCAGGTCATTGCCTTGCCGGATCCGTCAGGCCGCTGCCTGGATGAATGGGACCGGCCGAACGGTCTGCACATCCGGAAGGTAACGGTGCCGTTAGGCGTCATTGCCATTATTTATGAATCCCGACCGAACGTTACGGTCGATGCGGCGGCGTTATGCATCAAATCAGGCAATGCCTGCGTGCTTCGCGGCGGCAGCGAATCCATTCATTCCAATACGGCGCTGGCCCGGGTATTGAAAGAAGGCCTGGAAGAAGCAGGTCTCAGTCCCGACGGCATCGCGTTGTTGGAAAATACGGACAGAAGTCTGGTCAAAGAGCTGCTGACGCTGCGCCGGTATATCGATCTGGCGATTCCCCGCGGTGGTGCCGGATTGATCCATATGGTCACGACGACGGCTACGGTGCCGTGTATCGAAACGGGCAGCGGCATCTGTCATGTGTATGTGGACAAGGATGCTGATCTGGATATGGCGGTTCGTATCATCGAGAACGCCAAGGTATCCCGCCCGTCAACCTGTAATGCCATGGAAACCCTCCTGGTCCATCAGGATATTGTCCAAGACCTCATGGACAAGCTGGTTCCGGTCCTGAAGGAAAAACATGTCGAACTGCGAGGCGACGATACGGTCCGGGATGCGGACAGCACGATTGCCGCTGCGCATGAAGAAGACTGGGAAACAGAATATAATGCGTTGATCTTATCCATCAAGACGGTACATTCACTGGAAGAAGCCCTGGATCATATCCGCCGCTTCAGTACCCATCATTCGGAAACAATTGTTACGGAAAATAAAGATACAGCCGATATATTTTTGCGGGATGTGGATTCGGCGGCCGTTTATGTCAATGCGTCTACGCGGTTTACCGACGGATTCGAATTCGGCTTTGGCGCAGAAATAGGCATCAGCACGCAGAAGCTCCACGTTCGCGGGCCTATGGGCTTAACGGCATTAGTGACATATAAATACCTGATTCACGGTCAGGGGCAGATACGCTGATGTTGCGGACATTGCGGGGCTATTGGCGGACAATATGCCAGTATGCGGCAGCACCGAAAACCCGTTTTGAATATCGGCATTATTTCTATTTCTTGGTATTATTTTCAATGGTTATCGCCATCATTTGGGGAGGGATATACATTTATCATGGAAATCACTAGGCTGGGGATCATGGGCGGCACGTTTAATCCCATCCATTTGGGACATTTGATGATTGCTGAAGAGGCGAGACAGAAATTCCATCTCGATAAGGTCCTGTTCATACCTTCATATATTACGCCGAATAAAAATGTCAACGGTGCGACAGCCCAGCAGCGCCTGACCATGGTACGTCTGGCTACGGCAGATAATCCGTACTTCACTGTCAGTGATATGGAGATGTGCCGCCGCGGGAATTCCTATACGGTAGACACATTGAAATTCTTGAAGAAACTGTATGGCCCTTCCTATATTTTATATTTTATTTCCGGTACGGATACGATTCAGGATCTGCCGAATTGGTATCATCCCGAAGAAATATTACAGTTGTGTCAGTTTATCGGTGCGACCCGTCCGGATGGCACCGAATCGATTGGCCCTATCATCGAGCATTTTGGTGAATTAGGCAAACATATCCTCAAACTTACTGTTCCGACTATGGAAATATCTTCGACGGAATTGCGGAGTCGTATTCGTACCGGATTGTCTGTGCGATATATGATGCCGAAACCTGTTGTTGAATATATTAAGAAAAATGGGGTATATCAATGCGCAATAAAGAATTAGAAGAAAAAATCAAGACTGATCTACGCCAGGGACTGTCCCCGCACCGGTACGAACATGTCCTGGGGGTAGCTGCCGCAGCCAGGAACCTGGCAGAACGATATGGATATGATCCGGATACGGCTGAATTGGCAGGGCTTCTCCACGATGTTGCCAAGCAATTGGATTTGAAGCAAATGCAGATATTGGCCCGCCGTTCTTTTGCGGATACGCTGCCGGCAGCCATCATGTCCGTAGGCAGCCTGCTGCATGGGTATGCGGCGGTTACGGTTGCCAAAGAAAAATATAGTCTTACGGATATGGATTTGCTGAATTCCCTGGCCCATCATACGACCGGTGCAGAGCACATGAGCAAGCTGGAAAAAATCATTTTTATTGCTGATTATATCGAGGTGCATCGTGATTTTGACGGCGTGGACCACCTGCGCGACATCGCGGCTGCAGATCTGGATGAAGCGGTATTGGCCGGATATGATTCTACTATCAGTCATTTATTGGAACAACAGAAATGCATTTTTATCGGTACGGTCCGCAATCGGAACGCACAAATCGGCTATATGGAATCGTTACATAGGAAGGCATCAGTATGAACGACACAAAGGAGAAAAAAAAATCAGTAAAGAAACGCCGTATTCCACCGACGGGCGGTCATCGTTGGTTTCGTATCATCGGTATTGCCGTCGTCATTATCCTGATGATTGTCTTTTGCGTGCTGGCGTGGAACCATTATCGGGCATCCCAGTCACCTGCAGACCGGCTGGATGCCGTTCAAAGCGGGTTTGATGGATCCTTCACCCAGGCGAGTGCTGACGTGCCATTATACGTACTGGTCATCGGCATCGATGGAAAAGATCCCCAGCAGGCTAATTTTATCGGCGTGGCGGCAATCAACAAGGATAAAAAACATATTGACTTTATCATGCTGCCGGATAATACGAAAATAGAAGGCCGCAAGAAGAAGGGTATCCAGGAACTTCAGAATGTGTATACGGAAGGCGACTTATCCCTGACCCGGGCGGTCGTAGAAGATACGTTCCATATCCCCATTCCGTTCTATGCCGTATTTACGGCGGACTCATTTTCTAAAATGGTCGATATGAGCGGCGGGCTCCCGATGTATGTGGAAAAGGATATGTATCATGCCGACAGTAACGGCGATACGGATATCAATATATTCCAGGGATATCAGAAACTGAACGGGCAGGAAGCGCTGGGATACATGCGTTATATCGATGAAGAAGGTTACTTGCCGCGGACGCAGCGGCAGGAACGGTTCGTGAAGCTGTTTTATGCCGACCGGGAAGATCGTTTCGGCATTAGCAATGTATTGTTCATGTATCGTTTTTGGAATACGGTCGATTCTAATATCTCGGCCAAGGATATGGCCAAACTGGCCTTTGCGTTCCGGAATATTCCCGCAGATGATATCAGTTTTTATATCCTGCCGGGAGAAGCGATGCGGGAGAAATCTGAAAATGATAAATCAACCGATCTTTACTGGACCTTTGATCCCGTAGAAGTACAAAAGATTATTGGGACAACAAACAATGCCATTTCTACGCCTCCGGACCCGGAAAGCAAGAATCAGGAAAATAAGAAGGAATAGATCGTGTGATTCCATGAATACAAAAATAAGAATTTGTTATTATTAAAATAAAAGGAGAATGTGTAATGCCATTAGAAGTAAAAGTATCAAAAGAAGAAAAAGAATTAAAAAGCTATGAAATCGCAGCGCAGGCTGCTAGTGATAAAAAAGCCTGGGATATCGTGACCCTTAATATGGAAGAATCCTCCATGATGGCTGATTATTTCGTCATCTGCAGTGCCCGCAACAATCGGCAGACCCAGAGTATTGCCGACAATATAGAAGAAAAAATGGAAGAAAACGGCTATGACATCCGTCATGTCGAAGGGTATCGTGCCGGCAAATGGATCCTGATCGATGCCGGTGAAGTAGTAGCCCATGTGTTTGTTGAAAACGACCGCCAGTACTATGATTTAGAAAATTTATGGTGCAATGCGGAACGGATTCCGTTTGAAGGTGAATAATATGACATCCTTATTACAAGAAAACAGTATCGCTACGCTGGAAGTCCTCCGTACCAGTGATATGGGGGCATTCCTGAACGGTGGTACCGGGAATACCAATGATGATATACTCCTTCATAAAAATCAGCAGGTCCATCCGGTGCAGATTGGCGACAGCGTAACGGTGTTTCTGTATCACGATCCGAATGGCCGGCTGACAGCCAGCATGAACCTGCCAAAAATCAAGATCGGTCAGATCGGCTATGCGCCGGTCATCAATACGACGAAATTCGGTGCCTTTGTCGATGTCGGTACGGAACGGGGGATTTTCATGCCCTTTGCTGAAATGAAAGGCCGGCCTAAGGAAGGCGAATATATCTGGATCAAGCTGTATGAAGATAAATCGCACCGGCTGGCAGTATCCATGGAAGTCGAAGACGAAATGCGGCGGGCATCCAAATCGGCTGCCGATGCCAAAATCGGTGACTGGGTAGAAGGTGCCGTATATAATATGACCGAACAGGGTGCTTACCTGATGACGCGGGAACGGTGGATCGCCTTTTTACACCGCAGTGAATTCCTCGGCCCCATTATGATTGGACAGATTATCAAGGGGCGCATTACCTTCCTGCGTGAAGATGGACGTATCAATATCTCTCTGCGCCAGGTCAAAGAAACGGCCATGATCAATGATAGTGACAAAATCATTGCCTTCCTGCAACAGCGCAATGGAAAGATGCCCTATGGCGATAAGACGGCTCCGACCGTCATCAAGGCTAAATTTGGCCTGAGCAAAGCCGCGTTCAAGCGGGCCATAGGCCATCTCATGAAAGAACATAAAATCCGTCAGCAAGATGGATGGACTTATTTAAATGAAGAATAAGAGCAACGCCGCTCACATATCTGATATGTGGGCGGTGTTTTTTTATGACCGGCGGATAGGATACCGGTGACAGAAAAATATCAATCTGTCTCATTTACTATAGCCTGGTTATATAATATAATAAAGTACAGATTTACAATATGAATGGATATTACCTTGGCCAACGTAGTATACAGTTCCGTATAAGGGGAGGATACTATGTCTATTTCACAAAAAAAACCGGTAACGACTCGGACGATTACAATGACGGCTGTGTTGACAGCCATTATCTTTATCATGACCTTTGTGCCTCGTATCCCGATTCCGCTGGGGTACGCTCATCTGGGCGATGCGGTGATTTTTATGACGGTATTGTTTGCCGGACGTCGCGATGCAGCGATAGCGGCATCTGTGGGCTCAGCCCTGTCAGATCTTATCGGCGGTTTTCCTATCTGGATCATACCGACAGTACTCATCAAATGGGTGATGATAGAAATCGTCTTCAGGATGAGCCATCCGGAACGGGGAACTGTTAAAATACCATCGGTGCGTACATTTTGGGCATTTTTAGTATCAGCCGCCTGGATGGCCGTATCCTATACTGCTGCCGGCGCTGTCTTATATGGCAGCATGGCTGCCAGCACGGCTATGATTCCCGGCCTTATCGGTGAAGGGGTCATCAATATGGTCGTGGCTGTCGCTGTTGGTACGGTATTGCAGCGATATCATATTTCCAAGGTGATACACAATGAGGAATAAAGGTGTGTGTGGATGATTCATCAGAAGAAGATTGCGCTTGTCAATGATATTACCGGCTATGGCCGTTGTTCCATCGCCGTGCAGCTGCCAATCATATCGGCACTGAAAATCCAGGCTTGTCCGTTGCCGACGGCGATACTGGCAGTCCATACGGGATTCCCGACGTATTATATCGATGACTATACGGATCGGATGGTACCGTATATCCAAAGCTGGAAAGATAACGAGGTCAGCTTCGATGGTATTTGTACGGGGTTCCTGAATTCCGTGGAACAGATCGGCATCGTCATCGATTTTATCAGGGATTTCAAAAAAGAAGATACGAAAGTCATCATCGATCCCGTCATGGGCGATTATGGGAAATTATATGCATCCTATACGGATGACCTGTGCTGCGAAATGCGGCAGTTGCTGTCATATGCCGATGTCATTACACCGAATCTTACAGAGGCTTGTCAGTTATTGGGGATGCCATATCCGGCAAAGGGTAGCGTGTCAGACCGGCAGTTATATGAAATGGCCGGCCGGTTAGCGGACCGGGGGCCGTCCCAGGTCGTTATTACAGGGCTCCATGATGGGGTATATCTTGACAATTACATCTATGAAACGGGCCGGGATCCGGAACTGGTCAAAGTCAAAAAAATCGGCAGTGATCGGTCCGGTACGGGAGATGTGTTTACGGCCGTATTAGCCGGATATATCGTCAGGGGCAGCAGTCTTTCCGAAGCGGTCCATGCGGCTGCGGAGTCTGTCAGCAAGGTGATGATATACACGGAGAAGCTGGATTTGCCGCATAATTGCGGCCTGGCGTTTGAACAATTCCTAACCGATTTACAATAACAGCTTGACAGATAGGATCAGGAGGCAGATAATAATGATTATTTATGTATATGATAAAGGGGAATATATTACCATTGAAGAAAGCCTGAAACGGCAGCCTGCGGGAAAGCGGAATATGTATGTCAATCTTACCAACAGGTGTACCTGTAATTGTACGTTTTGTCTTCGCAGCATGAAACATATGGATGAAACGATGACGTTATGGCTGAAACAGGAACCGACGGTGCCGGAAGTGCAGCAGCAGCTGGACGCCGTTCCCTGGCAGTATATACAGGAAGTCGTATTCTGCGGCTTTGGCGAACCGACCTGCCGCCTGGAAGATATGAAGACGCTGTTGGCCTATATCAAGCAGCATCATCCGGAAGTGACGACGCGTATCAATACCAACGGGTTATCCGATTTGGAATACGGCCGTGATACGGCTCCTGATTTCGGACAGGGGCTTGTCGATACGATTTCCATCAGCATGAATGCGTCGAATAAAGAACGTTATCTGGAACTGACCCGCAGCCGGTTCGGCATGCCGTCCTATGATGCTATGCTGGATTTTGCAGTGCATTGCAAAAAGTATGTTCCCAACGTGGTCCTGACCGTCGTAGATCATGTCGAAGACAGCGAAGAAATAGCCAAATGCCGGCAAATCTGTCAGCAGCGGGGGCTGCATCTGCGGGTCCGCGTATATGAAGACGCCTAAACGGTAAGGAAACGGAGCAGAGACCTGCCGGGGTCCCGGGGAGAATCCATTGGATGAAATAGAGGAAGCTAAAATCGAAAAGATCATGAAACTGATGATGCAGGATCCCATCACCTTGAAAGAAATGGAACACATGCGTGACCGGGGCCGGTCGGAACAATTCATTCAGAATTGGCTCCGCCAGCTGGCGCAATTAAGCATAAAGCCGGGAAAATAATTTGTCTTTTGACAGCTACGATTCCGGAGATGACACCCATACGAACAAGTGTGGGTGTTTTTTCGTTTTTATAGTCTTTTTAAGTATCGGTTTCTATTTATTAATTATTTATTTAACTTTATTCGATATACTCGTATCTGTCAGTAATACTACTATTGTGACAGGAAAAGAAGGCTGCAGCCGATATTTTCTGAAGCATTGTACTACGTTATCTTTCATATTGGTTCGTTCATTATTTTGATAAGGTGGCAGCATATGGATATCTGGAGACAGAATAAAGCGTTTTGTATACTCGCATTGATTGCGGTTATCCTGGCCTTTGTCGGGAATAACGGTCTGGCTGTTACGGATCCTGTAGAGTCGAATTACGTTTTGACAGCCAAGGAAATGATTCAGGCCGGGGACTATATGTCGCCCCGCATCTTCGGTAATTTTTGGTATGATAAGCCCATCCTGTTCTACTGGGAGCTCATCGCGGCCTTCCAGATATTTGGCTTCAACAGCTTCGCGGCCCGGTTCTTCCCGGCGGTATTTGCGATTGCCGGTGTTTTTCTGACCTATTTTTTTACGCTGCGCCTGTATGATAAGAAGATGGCTATTGTAGCATCTTCGGTATTAGTCACATCGCTGGAATATTTCTATATTTCCAAGGCCGTGATTACGGATATGACGCTTTTTGTGAGTTTCTCGGCGACGCTGATTTGTTTTTATATCGCCTACAGTGAAGACCGGCCGTTGTTTTATTATGCAGCCTATATCATGGCTGCCGTATCGGTCCTGACAAAAGGACCTGTCGGTCTGGTCCAGCCGGGCCTGATTATCCTGGTATTTCTGGCCTGGCGGCATGATTTGAAAGCGCTGCTTCATATGCATATCTTTTCCGGACTGGCCTTGTTTTTTATCCTGAATGCGGCCTGGTATGGCCCGATGTATATCCTGCATGGCAGTGATTTCCTGCTGGGTTTCCTGGGAGTCCATAATATACTGCGGGCAACGGTATCGGAACATCCGTCACAGAATGTGTGGTATTATTATATCCTTATTTTCCTGTTGGGATTCCTGCCCTGGGTCTGCACGCTGCCGCTAGCGGTGAAGCACTATCAGTTGCGGCAGCGCCTGTGTCAGTGGTATCATCGGGAAAATATCCCTAAACTGGATATGCGCCAGCAGTTCCTCATTTCCTGGGCTGCCGTCATCGTTATTTTCTACGAACTGGTTGCAACTAAATATATAACCTATACTCTGCCGTATGCTATTCCGGCGGTCATCGGATTTGCCGCGTATCTGCGGTATCACTTGAAAACGGTGAAACGAATGACGGCATTCATGTTTATTTTGTATATCCTGACGACACTGTTCATTGGAATCCCGGAATGCCGGCAGGCCTCGGCAGAAGATGTGGCAGTTGTCGTGCGGCAAATGTCTGACAGCAATACCTGTGTTACTGTTTACGGTGACAGATACCCCGTATCACTGGCGTATTATTCGGATACGCGGCCGTATCGGTTGAAGGATAGAGATGATATCGCTGCGTTATTGCCGGGGCAGATGAACTGGCACGCTAAGAATGTCATGCCGTTCATGGCGATTGAAGACATCCCGACGGATAAAAAGGTCATCGCCGTCGTTTATAGTGGCAGTGAAGCCGGATTTGAAAAAGAAGCAGCCGCTGACGGTCATTGGAAACGGATCAAATGCTGCGGTAAATGGGTAGTGTATGCAAGAGAAATGTTGCAGGTATAATTCGGATACGACACCCATATGATAACAGGTATGGGTGCTTTTTCGTTTTTACATCCTTTTTAATCATCTTTTTCTATTTGTTAATGAATTGTTTAAGTTTATTCGGTATACTCGTATTTGTTAGTAATACTACTATTGTGACAGGGAAAGAAGGATGTATCTATGCGTGTTCTGGTTACGGGCGGAGCCGGTTTTATTGGTTCTCATTTGGTTCCCGCGTTGTTGGCGGCAGGACATACCGTTACGGTCATCGATGATCTGCGTCATGGCCTTCGTTCTAATGTTCCTGACGGAGCCCGGCTTGTCGTGATGGATATAGCCGACCCCGGTCTGCACGAAATCATGGATCACGGTGCGTTTGACGGCGTGATCCATCTGGCGGCGCAGACCCGCGTGGATATCAGCATCCGCCAGCCGGTCATGGATGCAACGGCCAATATCATGGGGACCATACATGTTCTCGAAGAATGCCGGCAATGTGGTGTGCGGCGCATTATTCTGGCATCTACAGCTGCGGCGTATGGAAATCCGCCGCTAGAAGTGCTGCCCATCAGGGAAACATATCCGTTACAGCCCATTTCTTTTTACGGCCGCAGCAAAGTGACGGCAGAGTCCTACTGCCGGTTATATCACCGCTGTTTCGGCATGGAGTATGTCGTCCTCCGGTTTGCCAATGTCTATGGCGAACGGGCTGAAGTGGATGATGAAGGCGGTGTCATTGATATTTTTGCCAAACGGGCGGCCAAGGACATGCCGCTCAGCATTTATGGTGATGGCAGTCAGTCCCGGGATTATATTTATGTCGGGGATATTGCGGCGGGAATCATAGCGGCATTGCAGACAGCGAATGCGAACAGCAGTTATAATCTCAGTACGGAGACAGAAGTGACCTTGACGGAAATCGTAAAACGATTGGCGGCGATTGCCGGCAAGACCCTGACGCCTGCGTATGTCCCGGTACGGCAGGGTGATATTTACCGGTCGGTCCTTTGTAATGCCAGAGCCAGGAGAGATTTGTCCTGGCAGCCGGTAACCTCTTTGGACGAAGGACTGTCCCTGACGTATCGATATTTCCTGAAGCATTAAAGCACGTTATTTTTCATATTGATCAGTTCATTGTTTTGATAAAGGCGGTAGCATATGGATATCTGGAAACAGAATAAAGCGTTTTGTATACTCGCATTGATTACGGTCATCCTGGCCTTTGTCGGGAATAACGGCCTGGCTGTTACGGATCCTATAGAGTCGAATTACGTTTTGACAGCCAAGGAAATGATTCAGTCCGGAGACTATATGTCACCCCGTATTTTCGGTAATTTTTGGTATGATAAGCCTATCATGTTCTATTGGGAGCTCATTGCGGCCTTCCAGATATTTGGCTTTACCAGTTTTGCGGCCCGGTTCTTCCCGGCGGTATTTGCGATTGCCGGTGTTTTCCTGACCTATTTTTTTACGCTGCGCCTGTATGATAAGAAGATGGCTATTGTAGCATCTTCAGTATTAGTCACATCGCTGGAATATTTCTATATTTCCAAGGCCGTGATTACGGATATGACGCTTTTTGTGACTTTCTCGGCGACGCTGATTTGTTTTTATATTGCCTACAGTGAAGACCGGCCGTTGTTTTATTATGCAGCCTATATCATGGCTGCCGTATCGGTCCTGACAAAAGGACCTGTCGGACTGGTCCAGCCGGGACTGATCATACTGGTATTTCTGGCCTGGCGGCATGATTTGAAAGCGCTGCTCCATATGCATATCTTTTCCGGACTGGCCTTGTTTTTTATCCTGAACGCGGCCTGGTATGGCCCGATGTATATCCTGCATGGCAGTGATTTCCTGCTGGGTTTCCTGGGAGTCCATAATATACTGCGGGCAACGGTGTCGGAACATCCGGCACAGAACGTATGGTATTATTATATCCTTATTTTCCTGCTCGGATTCCTGCCCTGGGTTTGCACGCTGCCGGTAGCAGTGAAGCACTATCAGTTGCGGCAGCGCCTGCGTCAATGGTATCATCGGGAAAATATCCCCAAACTGGATATGCGTCAGCAGTTCCTCATTTCATGGGCTGCCGTCATCGTTATTTTCTACGAACTGGCTGCAACCAAATATATGACCTATACCATGCCGTATACCATTCCGGTGGTCATCGGATTTGCCGCGTATCTGCGGTATCATATGAAAACGGTAAAGGTCATGACGACGGTTATGTTCATCTTGTATATCCTGACGACGCTGTTTGTTGCCATTCCGCAGTGTCGGCAGGCCTCGGCAGAAGATGCGGCAGTTGTCGTTCGGCAGCTGGCGGACAGCAATACCTGTGTTACTGTCTATGGCGGCCGGTATCCGGTATCACTGGCATATTATTCGGATACGCGGCCGTACCGGTTGAAGGATAGAGATGATATCGCTGCGTTATTGCCGGGACAGATGAACTGGAATGCTAAGAATGTCATGCCGTTCATGGCGATTGAAGACATCCCGATGGATAAGAAAGTCATCGCCGTCGTTCGTAGTGGCAGTGAAGCCGGATTTGAAGAAGAAACAGCTGTTGACGGGCAGTGGAAATGGATCAAGCGCTGCGGCAAATGGGTTGTATATGAAAAAGATTCGCAATAAAATATCCATAGTGAAATGAAACTGTTTTTGCAATCAAATCATCTTGTTACCCAATTGTGATGTTCCCATGCTAGACTATGTCTATCCACTGAAAGAGGAGTGATAGATATGAAAAAGCATATAAAGAACATCATAAAAATGACATTAGTAATGGCTTTGATGATTACTTCCTTTACGGGAGCCGTAGCAGTGCAGGCGGCCGGACCGGGGCCACAACAACGTTTGGAACAACGGGATGACCGGCCGGATATGCATCGTGATGACAATCATCGGCATCATCGCGACAGAGACAACAGCGACAGCAATTCCAATAATAAAGTCAATTGGGCCTTGGGCTTGGCAGCTGTCGCAGCAGTAGTTGCTATTACTAAATAGCATTAATAAAAAATCAGTAGAAGAAGTAATATTATGAGAACAATGTTACGATACGTGGACATGTAAATCTTCAGTAATACTTCTATATCACATTGGTAAAAAACGGCTATGAATAGCTTAGATAAGCTATTCATAGCCGTTTTGACATGCGCTGGCAATTTCGGTACACTAGGTACGTATTCAGGGTAATACCGTTATGAAATGAATACATTTGATGTTTTTTTATGCATTTTTGATACGGAAGAGGAAACATGGAAAACTCATTTCGGATGTCTAAAAATCATAAGAAGAGGTCAACTTTGTGTCTGATGACGATGTGGTATTTAGAAAAGAGGTAATTTCATGAAAACGAAAGTGTTAACAGCGTTAGTTGCCACGCTGGCCATAGGAACGGCCTGTGTCTTTGCGGCAAATCCATTTGTCGATGTTCCATCTGACAGCTGGGCGTATCGGTCGGTTGTAGAATTGGCAGATGCGGGTATCATCCAGGGAGTTGACGGATCTTATTTTCAGGGTGAACGAAATATTACCCGTTACGAAGCTGCTGAAATGACGGCGAAAGCGATGGCTCATATGGATAAAGCTTCCGTAGAACAATGGGCCCTTATCAGTAAACTGGCTGATGAATATGCAGATGAGCTGAGCAATCTCGGTGTTCGCGTAGCTAATCTGGAAAACCGTGTCGGCAACGTGAAGCTGACCGGTGATGCGCGGGTACGGTATCGGTATATGAATGATAAAACGGATGCAATCACGGATAAAGAAGTGAAGGGCTCTGGTAAGAAAAATGATAATTCCTGGGATTATCGTGTCCGTATCCGGGCTGCGGCTCATGTCAACGACCGGACGAAGGTCTCCTATGGGCTGAGCACGGACAGCGTTTCTTTCGGCAATAACAATACGGCGGCAACTGGTAAAAATGATAATGGCGATGTATTTACAGATCGGGCCAAAGTGAATTATAATTTTGGTGGCAAGAACTGGGATTTACAGATAGGACGTACTGAAAAATACCAAATCGGCAACGGGTACGGCTATGCGTATGGTGATATCTTCGATGGTGTACAATTAACCTATAAGAATGATAACGTACGGGCGATTGCCGGCTACGGGAAATTTAAGATAGGTGGCAATCATAAAGGTACTGCTTACGATTTATTGGGAGCTAAAACCGGCTTTGGCGAAATTGATGGCTTCTTTGGTAACGGTTCTGAAATCGGCGTATACTATAATGATTTCAGCGGCAAGACTGCTGAATATAAAAATGGAGTACAGAGCAATACGACGACAGTGAATGCAGATGATTTATGGGGTGCGTTTACCAGAATCAAATTGGGCCAGAAGTGGAATTTGTTAGTAGACTATACCAATATTAATCTAAAAAGTAATTTGACATATGGCAATGGAAATGTGGCGGATCCCAATGTCTTGGCAGCACAACTGACGTATGGAAATGCATCGGTTTCAAAGCCGGGTTCCTGGGAAATCTGGATCGAATATTTGAATGCTGATCCATATGCTGCTATCGGTTCGACGAATTCATGGAGATTTGGGCAATTGGATAATCTGAAGTCCTGGGGCATCGGCGGAACCTATGTGTTTGCTAAAAATGCGAAGTTCAATGTATTCCAGTCCTTTGCTTCCACCAATAAGCAGGATACGATGAATGGGGTAAAACAAGCGGATCCGGAAGAACAGACCCGGGCAGAATTTGTATTTTCCTTCTAGTTAGTTTTACTATTCCTGTACATAAGCAGTGTCTTATGTACGGGGATATAACATAATAATGCTACAAAAAAAATCGGATTCCAATTTCTTGGAATCCGATTTTTTTGCTGGAATGAAAATATGCAGCAGATATCAGGTGTATCTGTTGCCAGGCAGAGAGACTACGCTTTATACTGTGTATCTATGTATTTGTTTAGTACTAAGAGGGGAATCACTGTAAAAGCTACACACAGGGCGGCCAGCGCCATGCCCAGGGATACACTGCCCTGTTCGAATTCACGCATGATAAAGGTGGAAATGACCAATACGTTCGGCGGTGCAATAAGACTCGGTGCGACGAGTTCGCGAATGCTGATGATAAAAGTCATCATCCAGCCGGCGGCAACTCCTTTTAAAATAAGGGGCAGTGTAATTTTGCGAAAAATATAGAAATGGCTGCCGCCGAATACTTGTCCTGCAGTCAGGAGGGATGCATTGATCTGGGTAAAGGAACTGGTTACGTATTGTACGGAATAGGGCAGAAAGAGGACGACGTACGTAATGATCATGATGCCCATCGTATTATATACAGGCAGTATATCGTATATATCATTCCAGAAGAGCATGATGCCGATGACCAGCACAATACCAGGAAGCATTTCCGGCAGGAGGCTGACAGCTTCCAGTACCTTACCGTTATGATGCCGATAACGGCGTACGGCCAGGACAATGAGGGTACCGGCAGCGGCACCGATCGTCGCTGCGGTAACGGCCAGAAACAGGCTGTTTGTCAGTGCTTGGATGGCATAGGTGTTTGATGTAAATAGTTCGTAGTAGTGACTGAACGTAAAATTTCCGGCGGCTATCCCATAGCCGCGGAGATGGATAAGGCTGGTCGTAATAACCGAAAAATAGGGGATACCGATGGCGATGAACAGAATCACCACAATATAGATCCAGGCACAGTATTTTTTCAGTACCGGCAGGGGATGGATGACGGCAGCGGAACCTTTGCCATTAATGAGGTTATAACTACGATGGGTGGTGATGTAGTTTTGCAGCACCCATAGGAGCAGACAAATGGTAATGAGCACGGATGATAATACAGCGGCTTTGCCGAAGGAGATAGGTGCTATAGCAGCATAGCGGTGAATATCCGTGGTAAATGCGGCATATCCGATGCGCCGTCCCAGTGTATAAGGGGTACCGTATTCAGATAACGTCTTGACAAAGACCAGCAGGGCGCCGATAACATAATTTCCCGTGAGCAGGGGAAAGAAAATTTTGCGCATCCGTTGTATAAAGCCTGCTCCGAAAATAGTCGCTGATTCTTCGAGACTGGCAGGGACATGGAGCATGGCATTTTTCATCAGTATCATCATGAAAGGGAATACGTGCAGACTCATGACCAGTACTAGGCCGGCCAGCGTAAAAAAAGCCGGTATTCCGTCTGAAAACAGAGTGGGACATAGTTGTCCTAAGAGACCGCGCTTCTGCATACATAAAATCCATCCCATGGAAGCAATATAGGGAGGTGTCATAAAGGGAATTAGGAATATAATATCAAAAAATTTATATTTTGCAAAAGTGGTCCGGGAAAAAAGATAAGCCAGGGGAATGGCAATGAGGGTCGATATCACCACGACCCAGAGCCCCAGGACGATGGAATTGACAATCATGGTGATGTTGTCTGATTCCATGAGTGTTGCCGTAACAAGCGAAAAATCAAGGCGGTCATTGATGATGACCGCCTTGATGAATATCGTAATCAGTGGGCAAACGATTAAAAATAGTAGTAATATTTCTAGTGATGCAAGAACCGGTATATGTTTTCCATCATGTTGTCGTATCATATAGTTCTCCTCTTATTTACATAAGTTATTTAATTTTTTAGCCGTATCCGCGGCGATAGCCATCATGTTGTCCCATTCAGGCGTAATCTGGGGAATCGATTCGAGCGGTGTTCCTTTGGCTTTGATATCACGCCGTCCGGGAATGAGAAAGGCATTGGCAATGAGCTGTTGGGCTTCATCGGAAAGCAGGTAATCCATGAATTTCTTAGCGTTTTCCGTATCCGGTGCGTTTTTCATGATCATTGCCGGCCGGGGATTGATAATCGTACCGCTCTTGGGATAATAGATTGCCAGTGGTTCGCCTTTTTTGATGGCTTCATAGGCATTATAATCTACGCCGGCGACGAGGATTCCCACTTCACCGGTAGTGACGGCTTCCATCGCTGCTTTATTGGCACCGGGTATTTTCATGCCATTTTCAGCCAGGGCCTGAAAGGTATTCCAACCGTTTTTATTGACGTAGCCAGCGAGGAAGTCTTTGCAGGCGCCGGATTTTTCCGGATCGGGAATAGCCAGCATGCCACGATAGCGTGGATTGGCCAGTTCATCCCAATCGGCATTTAATTCGGGAGTGATATTTGTATTGTAAATGATGCCGGCAGCTGAGGCTGAATAACCGACAAGCTGATTATCTCCGTCAATCCAGTCATTTACCAGGGCATCTGCCTGACTGGGCCGGTAGGATTGCAGTTCCCCTTTTTGTTTCATGGATAAACCGTCAGACCAGGATGCGAGGATGACAACATCGGCGACGGGATTGGATTTTTCCGCTTCCAGCCGGGCCAGGATTTCGCCGGTGGTACCTTGGAATTTTTCAACTTTAATGCCGGCTTTCTTTTCAAATCCCTGACAAAGTTTGTCGGATAAACCGGCTGGAGACGGCATATATACCGTAATTTTTTGTTCCGGGGCGGCCGCTTGCTTTTCAGTACCATTGGTGTCAGTCCGGGTGCCGCAGGCAGCCAGAGAAACACAGAGGCTGGTGGACAGGACGAGGGATAGGAGCTTTTTCAGTTTCATAGGTAACCTCTTTTCATAGGAACGATAAAGATAATGTAATATAAGGTTCTGTACAGTGGCGGTGCCGGATATCATACCTGGATAATATCCGCATTGTCGATGCACAGGGAAATCATTTTTCCTGATGCCATTTTATATGGGGATAAGCAGGTCCAATGTTCATCATGATATTTCAGATGAATTTGGTAGGTATTTCCTAGAAATTGACTGGAGAGCACCTGGGCCGGGAAGGTATGATACTGAAGTTTTGTACGGGACAGGGATTTTTCCGGACGGAACATATGATGTTCGTCAATCCAGTTCGATAATCCGATAAAATGAGCGACGAATGGCGTCTTGGGAGAATTATAAATGATTTCCGGAACATCGTATTGTTCGATATGCCCGTTTTCCATGATAGCGATTTTGTCACTCATGCTCATGGCTTCAGTCTGATCATGCGTGACAAAGACGGCGGTGATATTCAGGCGGGCGACTAATTCACGCAATTCGATGCGCATTCTTTCACGTAACAGTGCGTCCAGCGCAGAGAGGGGTTCATCGAAGAGTATACATTCCGGCTCGATGACGATGGCCCGGGCGAAGGATACGCGTTGTTGCTGTCCGCCTGAAAGCTGATGGGGATAGCAATCGGCTTTGTCATCCAGCTGCACCGCATGAAGGGCCGTTGTTACTTTTTCCTCGAGGTTTTCCGTATGTCCGGTGGCGCGCAGGCCAAATGCGACATTTTCAAAGGCGGTCATGTGCGGCCATAGGGAAAAATCCTGAAAGACAAATCCGAGACCGCGTTTTTCTGGGGAGATATTGATTCCCTTTGACTGGGAAAACATGCAACGGTCATCAAAGTACACTTCGCCGCTATCGGGACATTCCAAGCCGGAAATTATGCGTAAGAGCGTAGTCTTACCACATCCGGAAGAACCCAGCAGGGTAGTAAAACTGGCATCGTCGATGATCAGGGATACATCGCGGATGACTGATTTATTCCCATAGGATTTATGGATATGATGTAATGAGATTTTCATGATACCTCCTGGAAAATATGGATAACACATTTCACAGGCAATGATATCGCAAAAGGATATAATATATATGTGTGTTTCGTAAATACATTGTAAAGCTGGTTATTTACCGCAGGAAATATTCTTATCTCTGCTGTCATGAGAGGCTGTTTGTTTTTTTCGATTCGGTATGTATATATACAATATTATAGGAAATGGGTTAGTGTAGACATGTTTTTAATTATAGTGTAGAATGTCATAATAGATTCATGTATAGATTATACGGGTGTTTTTATATACCCATGCGGTTTCAGATATCAAAGATAGGTGGAGAAAGTATGTTAGAAGTTCCTATAAAACGTACCATTATTATTGATGATAAAAAGAAAAAGAAACGGGGTCGCAAGAAGAAGGCTGATGGCGAGAAAATGGTCATTCACGGCACGGTGAACCTGCCGGAGAAAAAGCCTCTTCAAAAAATGGATCCCCTGCCGAAGAATGCCAAAAATCTGGTTATTGTGGAATCTCCTGCCAAAGCCAAGACCATTGAAAAATTCCTGGGCAGTTCCTATAAAGTCATGGCCAGCCGCGGCCATCTCCGCGATTTGCCGCGCAATCAGTTCGGCGTCAATATCGAAGAACATTTTTCGCCGACGTATACGAACATGTGGGACAAGCGCAAGCTGATTGACGAATTACAGAACGAATATATCCGTTCGAAGAAAGTGTATCTGGCAACTGACCCTGACCGCGAAGGAGAAGCGATTTCATGGCATTTGGCCCATTTGCTGAATATGGACCCCAAAGAAAAATGCCGGATCATGTTCCATGAAATCACTAAAAAAGCGGTATTAGCGGGAATAGATGACCCGGAACCCATTAATTTGCCCAAAGTCGATGCGCAGCAGGCACGCCGTGTCCTGGATCGTATCGTCGGGTATAAATTGAGTCCGCTCCTTTGGAAAAAGGTTTGCAAGGGACTCAGCGCAGGCCGTGTCCAATCCGTTGCGGTCCGGCTTATTTGTGAACGGGAAGAAGAAATCAAGGCTTTCGTCCCCGAAGAATACTGGTCTATTGCCGGTATGTATAAGACCGTGGACGGACTGACCCTGCATACGGAATTAGCGAAGATCGACGGCAAAAAGGCGTCCATTGCAGATGGTGATACGGCCAGGAAGATTGCCGCAGATCTGCAGTGGGAACAACAGGGACAGGCGGATCATGAAGCCGATATCATTACCAAAGTAGAAAAACGTAAGCGTAAACGGCAGCCACAGCCTCCGTTCACGACATCGACCATGCAGCAGGAATGTGTTTCCAAACTCAATTTCGGCGCGAAAAAGACGATGATGCTGGCCCAGCAATTATACGAAGGGCTGGATATCGGCGAACAGGGCCATGTCGGCCTGATCACCTATATGCGTACGGACTCGACGCGTATCAATGACGATATGATCCAGGATGCCCGGGATTTCGTTACGGCGAATTACGGCAGTGAATTCATTCCGCCCAAACCCCGTGTATATAAGACGAAACAAACCAGTCAGGATGCCCATGAAGCGATTCGTCCGACATCTCTGGAATTGACGCCGCACAGTATCGCATCGTTTTTGTCACGGGACCAGCTGCGTCTTTATACGCTCATTTGGAACCGCTTCCTGGCCAGCCAGATGGAATCGGTAGAAACCGAACATATGGCGATCCTCATCGAATCGGGCCCGTATGAATTGAAGGCCGCCGGCTATAAAGTGGTCTTTAAAGGGTTCACGGAACTCTATGAAGATGCCAAGAAGGATAAAACCTTATCGGAACTTCCTAAGATAGAAGCTCATACGGTCGTCCATAATACATCGGTCGAACCGATACAGCATTTTACCCAGCCGCCGGCCCGCTATACCGAAGCCAGCCTGATCAAGACGCTGGAAGAAAAGGGCATCGGCAGACCGAGTACCTATGCGCCGATTATGGATACGATACAGAACCGCAATTATGTTGAAAAAAAGGACAAGCAATTCGTGCCGACAGAATTGGGCGTTATCATCGTTGATTTGTTGAAAAAATATTTTGAACAAATCATCAATGTCGGATTTACGGCCCATATGGAAGAAGAACTCGATGATATCGAACAGAGCAAGGATACGTATGAACATGTCCTGCAGGAATTTTATGATATCTTTAAACCGGAAATGGATGCAGCGGAAGAACATATGGAAAAAGTTACCGTTGCCGGTCAGGATTCCGGCCAGGTATGTGAGCTCTGCGGGGCGCCTATGGTCTATAAATTCGGCCGGTTTGGCAAATTCCTGGCATGTTCCAATTTCCCGGAATGCCGTAATACCAAAGCTATCGTAGAAGATCTGGGGATTACCTGTCCGAAGTGCGGCAAGGGATCGCTCATCCGGCGGAAATCGCGGCGGGGCCGTGTGTTTTACGGCTGCAGCGAGTATCCGGATTGTGATTTCGTGTTATGGAACGAACCGGTAGATAAAAAATGCCCCAAATGCGGCAGTATCATGGTCATTAAGCATTATAAAAAGGGACCGGATAAACTGTTTTGCAGCAATGCCGAATGTGAAAATCATAAGAATGGAGAAATCGTGAATGAAGAATAGCGTCTTAGTCATCGGAGCCGGCCTGGCCGGGTCGGAAGCGGCCTGGCAACTGGTTCAGCGGGGGATTCCCGTTGAATTGGCCGAAATGCGGCCGGTAAAATCTTCACCGGCCCATCATACGGAGTATTTTGCCGAATTGGTGTGCAGCAATTCACTGCGGGCCGCCAATATCGAAAATGCTGTAGGATTATTAAAAGAAGAAATGCGGCAGCTCGATTCGCTGATCATGATGTCTGCTGATGCCAACCGTGTTCCTGCCGGCGGTGCGCTGGCCGTGGACCGGGTGCCGTTCAGCCAGATGATTACGGAAAAACTGCAGTCGAATCCGCTGGTAACGGTTATCCATGAAGAAATATCCGCATTACCCAAAGATCAGGTATGCATCATCGCTACCGGTCCATTGACCAGTGAAGCCATGTCGGATGCCATCCGCAATCTTACGGGCAAGGACTATTTTCATTTTCATGATGCCGCAGCGCCTATCGTTACGCTGGAATCCCTGGATATGACCAAGGTCTATCGGGCTGCCCGCTATGGTAAGGGCGGGGCAGATTATCTGAACTGTCCCTTTACCCAGGAAGAATATGAAGCATTCTGGCAGGCCTTGACGACGGCCGAATGTGCCGAGCTGCATGAGTTCGAAAAAAAGGATGCCGTCTTTGAAGGGTGTATGCCTATAGAAATCATGGCTGCCCGCGGCGTCGATACGATTCGTTATGGTCCGTTGAAGCCTGTCGGCCTGGAACTTCCCGACACGGGCGAACGCCCCTATGCGGTGGTACAACTGCGGCAGGACAACGGCAGTGCGACCCTGTATAATATCGTCGGTTTCCAGACCCATTTGAAATTCCCGGAACAGAAACGGGTATTTTCCATGATTCCCGGTCTGGAACATGCGGAATTTGTCCGCTATGGCGTAATGCACCGGAATTCCTATATCAATTCGCCGGAATTACTGCTGCCGACATTGCAGTTCCGTAACCTGCCGAATGTCTTTGTTGCCGGCCAGCTCACCGGTGTCGAAGGATATCTGGAATCGGCTTCCATGGGGCTTCTGGCAGGAATCAATGCCGCAAAATATTTGCAGGGCAATGAATGTATTACCTTTTCAAAGCAGACTGCCATCGGCGGCCTGAGCCAGTACATTTCCAGCGGCCCGAATGACCATTTCCAGCCCATGAATGTCAATTTCGGCATCATGGAACCCCTGGGGAACAAAAAACGTATGAAAAAGCGGGAAAAGAATGCCCTTTTGGCCAAACGGGCACTGGCAGAAATAGAAATTATGAAATCAAAGGTGTAATATAGATATAGCAGCTGCCCGGGCCTGGCCCGGCAGTGCTAAAAGGAAGGCCGGTATGGTATCGGCAGATAGGAGACAACGTATAATGGAAACATCATTTCATGCTACCACGATAGTGGCAGTGCAGCGTAATGGTAAAACGGCTATTGCCGGCGACGGACAGGTTACGATGGGGAATTCCGTTATTATGAAAGGGACGGCCCAGAAAGTTCGTCGGTTGTATCAGGGAAAGATTATCAGCGGCTTTGCCGGTTCAGTGGCAGATGCCTTTACGCTTTTTGATCATTTTGAAGAAAAATTGAATCAATATAACGGCAATCTGGTTCGCAGTGCAGTAGAACTGGCTAAGGATTGGCGTTCCGATAAGATTCTCCATAAGCTGGAAGCGTTACTGCTGGTAGCGGACGCCCAGCGTATTTTATTGATTTCCGGCAATGGTGAAGTAATCGAACCGGATGACGGCATCCTGGCTATCGGTTCCGGCGGCAATTATGCGCTGGCTTCCGGCCGGGCTTTATTGCAGAATACCGATATGTCAGCTAAAGAAATTGCCGAAAAGTCACTCCATATTGCTGCTGATATTTGTGTGTATACCAATCACAATGTCATTGTAGAAGAAATTTAGCAGCCGGAATGGCAGGCAGCGTAGGATATACGTGTTTTCCGACAGATAATAGAAAACAAGTTTGCGCTTATCCGCAAAGGAAGGAATATTGATACGATGAAAGATACAGAATTGACGCCTAAACAAATTGTCTCCGAACTCGATAAATATATTATCGGGCAGGATGAAGCCAAAAAATCAGTGGCTATCGCATTGCGCAACCGCTGGCGGCGTAAACGGCTGAGTGAAGAAATGCAGGAAGAAATCATTCCGAAGAACATCCTCCTCATCGGTCCTACCGGTGTCGGCAAGACAGAAATCGCCCGCCGCCTGGCCCGTCTCGTCGGAGCTCCCTTTATCAAGGTGGAAGCTACGAAGTATACGGAAGTAGGGTATGTGGGCCGTGATGTCGAACAGATTATCCGTGATCTCGTGGCCAACGCAATCCGCATGGTCCAGGAACAGGAAAGCCAGCATTATGAACAGAAAGCGGCAGACGAAGCGGATAAACGGATCCTGCAGGTGCTGTGGCCTAAAAAAGAAGAAATCAAAGAAAAAGTAACCCATCCGATGGATATGTTCTTCTCCGCCGATGACGACGAAGAAGACGGCAACAAGACACCGGATCAGCCTAAATCCATTGAAGCGGGCCATTCGGACCGCCGCCAGAAGATGCTGGCCGAAATCCGCAGCCATAAGATGGACGACCGGGAAATCGAAGTCGAAGTGGCAGAACAGGAACGGTCTGTCCAGGGCATCCTGACCGGGAATTCGACAGAAGAACTGACAAATAATTTCCAGGAAATGCTGGGCAGTATCATGCCTAAGAAGAAGAAAAAGAAGAAGATGACCATTGCCAAAGCGCGGGAAATCTTCAAAGAAGAAGAATTGGAAAAATGCCTGGATATGGATGTCATCGTGGACAAAGCCGTCGAAGCTACGGAAGAATCAGGTATCGTATTTATCGATGAATTCGATAAGATCGCTGAAAAGGGCCGTGCCAATGGCCCCGATGTATCTCGCGAAGGTGTACAGCGCGATATCCTTCCTATCGTAGAAGGAGCTACGGTCAACACGAAATACGGTCCGGTCAAGACGGATCATATCCTGTTCATCGCTGCCGGTGCGTTCCACGTATCCAAACCGAGTGATCTGATTCCAGAATTACAGGGGCGTTTTCCAATCCGTGTAGAACTGCAATCATTGACGATAGAAGATTTCCGTAAGATTTTAACGGAACCGAATGAATCTCTGGTCAAACAATATACAGCATTACTGGCAACCGACGGGGTGGAATTGGAATTTACTGCCGATGGTATTGACTCGATTGCTGAGTATGCCTATCGGGTCAACCAGGTAACCGAAAATATCGGTGCCCGCCGCCTGCATACGATTTTGGAAAAGATATTGGAAGATGTATCGTATGAAGCGCCGTATGCAACGGAACAGCATATCGCTGTCAATAAAGATTTCGTAGCGGGCAAACTGAATGATGTTGTCCAAAATGTTGATTTGAGTCATTATATTCTTTAAAGAGGATGTTCATGAGACCATATGCAAAGTTATATATAACAAAAAAAGGTGAAAAAGCGGCCCGGGGCGGACATCCCTGGGTCTATGGCGAAGAAGTGACGCGGGTGGAAGGCGCGTACCAGACGGGAGATATCGTAGATGTATACAGCGAAAAAGACCGCTATCTGGGTACGGGATTTGCCAATGATATTTCCAAGATCCGTGTCCGTATCCTGTCGAATAATACCAATGACCGTTTTGATGAAGCATTTTGGCAGCGCCGGGTAAATTATGCGCTGGCATATCGCCGGACGGTCATGGGAGCAGATGATTTTTCCTGCTGCCGTCTTATTTTCGGCGATGCCGATCAGCTTCCCGGACTGACTGTCGACCGGTATAATGATATCCTGGTAGCGCAGACATTGTGCTACGGTATGGATCAGGTAAAACCGGTCATCTTCAAGGCTCTTGTCGAAGAATTGCAGGCTATGGGCGTGACCGTTCGGGGAATCTACGAACGGAATGACGTCGGCGTCCGCAAACTCGACGGGATGGATCAGTATAAAGGCTGGTATAAAGCAGATTTCCTGCCGCAGCCGGAATCGGTCGTGACGACCATCAACGAAAACGGCATCCTGTATGAAGTCGATGTCGAAAATGGCCAGAAAACAGGATTTTTCCTGGATCAGAAATATAATCGCCGGGCTGTCGGCAAAATAGCTGCCGGGCACCATGTCCTGGATTGTTTCACCCATACGGGGGCCTTTGCCCTCAATGCGGCTAAAGGCGGCGCTGCATCGGTAGTGGCTGTCGATGTATCCAAGGAAGCTGTGGATATGACGGAAGAAAATATCCGGCGCAACGGCTGTGATGATATCGTTACGGTGCAACAGGCCAACGTATTTGATTTGCTGACGGAACTGGCAGAACAAAAATGCCATGATTATGATTTTATCATCCTCGATCCGCCGGCGTTTACCAAATCTGGCCATACGGTCCGCAATGCCATGCGGGGATATAAGGAAATCAATCTGAAGGCCATGCGCCTGCTGCCACGGGGAGGCTATCTGGCGACGTGTTCATGCTCCCATTTTATGCGCAATGATTTGTTCCGTACCATGCTGCACGATGCGGCTGCCGATGCCGGTGTGCGGCTGCGGCAGATTGAAGAACGCCAGCAAGCGCCGGACCATCCTATTTTATGGAATGTTCCGGAAACGGATTATCTGAAATTTTACCTGTTCCAGGTTGTCTAGGAAAAGGCCCTGTATCTTGGTTGATACAGGGTCATATTATGATGGAGCGCTTTTTTTCATTTATTTTACTGGCCAAATCACGGGGAAATAGGTATAATATGAGCACAGCGAGTCTCGCTGTTTTTATGAAGGAGGTATGCTGTCATGCTGAATGAAAAAAATGGAATTTCTTATATTACATTTTCTGTTTTTGATTCATATAAAATAACTGCGGCCGTATCGGCACGCAAGGGTGGGGTGAGCACCGGCTCATTTGCATCACTGAATATGAGTTTTGCCAGCGGGGATGACCCTGCCAATGTATTAGAAAACCGGAAAAAGTTTTTGACGGCTCTCCATATAGATCCGACCCAGCTGATTTGCTGTAATCAGATCCATGGTACCAATGTCGTTACAGTAGGCAGAGAATTATGCGGCCGCGGTTCCGATACGACCAAAGAAGCCATTGAAGCCTGTGATGGGATTATGACCAATGAACCGGGAGTTCCTATTTCCATGAATTTTGGCGACTGTACGCCGTTGTTGTTCTTTGACCCTGTGCATCAGGTCATTGCTGTCAGTCATGGCGGCTGGCGGGGAACGGCACAGAATATCGTTGCGGTCACCTTGCAGAAAATGCACTCGTCGTATGGTACGTGTATTTCCGATGTTCATGCGGCTGTCGGACCGGCTATCGGGAAATGCTGTTTTGAAGTGGGGCAGGATGTCATCGATGCTTTCCTGTCTATTTTCTCACAGGAAGATATAAAGGCATTGTCTACCGATGACGGCGATGGAAAATATCATTTTGATTTACCGGCAGCGAATAAGAAACTGATGTTAAAAGCCGGTATCCTGCCGGAAAACCTGGAAGTATCCGATCTTTGTACCTGTTGTCACGAAGATTTGTTCTATTCATACCGCCGTTCCTCCAAAGCCGGTGAAAAATCGGGCCGTCATATGGCAGTCATGCAATTGATGGAAACCTCGACGCCGCAAGGGGACGGAAGTGCTGATGGTGAATGATATCCGCATCATTCGGGGCAGGTATGTCAGGCCGGATACGGATACGGCATTGCGTCTGGCCGGATATCAGCCCGGCCCGGCGTGGGACAAGGCCGGCGATATATGCCGGACCCTGATTCCCGATGTACGGCGTTCTGTCCAGGCGAAAGCAGCCCTTTCATTTGCTGTGGCGAAAGACGGGAATAAAAGATTGTATGTCATCACGACGCTGGGAGCGGTTGTCAGTCAGCGGAATGAACAATATTTCCAGGCCGGCCGGGACGTGGAAGCGCTGTTGTTCGGAGCATTGGCGGATAGCTGCCTGTTTGCCTTTGAAAAACAGCTGCTGCCTCAGATCCGGCAAATCTGCCTGGAAAAAGGTGTCGGTATCGAACGGCGCCATGAAGCTGGCGTAGATATTCCGCTGGCAGTACAGGATGAAGCTGTCCTGGCGGTAGCCGGAGAGCGCACATTGGGTGTTACTGTCAGCAAAAATCATGTCATGTCGCCGGGCAAGTCCTTGTGCCTGATCTTTGATCTGACGCCGGATACCCATCAGTTCCATATGGAGCATGATTGCCGTACTTGCAGTCAGCAGGATTGTTCTATGCGTTCCCTGCCGCCGCAACAACCGGCGGATACGCGGGGACGGGTTATGGTTTGTCCGGCAGGAATGACGATATTGAACTATATACAGCAGCAGGGAGTGTCTCTGGCTGTGCATTGCGGCGGCAAAGGGATTTGTGGTGCCTGTCGTGTCCGTGTATGTAAAGGCCGGGTGCCGGATACGCCGGAAGACCGGGCTTTTTTTTCGGCCGACGATATCAGACTGGGCTGGCGGCTAGCTTGTTGTGCCGTTCCTGCGGAAGAAGCAGAAATCATGGTACCGGCATATACAGAAAATCCGTTGGCGGCCGTAGGCGAAGAAGGGTTTTCCGCTGCTATAGAACATACGGTCTCACCAGATCATACTTATGGGATTGCCATAGATATCGGAACGACGACATTAGCGGCGGCTCTTGTGGATATGACGACAGCAAAGCTGGTACATACCGTTACAGCGGCGAACAGTCAGCGCGTATATGGTGCCGATGTCGTGAGCCGTATGGCCGCTGCCGGCCGGGGCTGCGGTCCGGGACTGCAGCATGCGGTGCAACAGGATTTGGTATGTGCCATGGGCAGTATATTGGAACGATATCAGGGTATCCATCCCGGCCGGGTGGCTATTTCGGCGAATACGACCATGCAGCACCTGCTCATGGGATATTCCTGTGAAGGGTTGGGAGAATGGCCGTTTCATCCCGTCTCGTTAGGCGGCCGGACGCTGGTGTGGGACGATGTATTTACCGAACGGCTGGATGATATGGCACCCGGCTGTTCCGTACAGCTGCTGCCCGGTATCAGTACGTATGTAGGGGCTGATATCGTTGCCGGATTATGGCATTGTCATATCGATCAGTCGGCCGGACTGTCATTATTTATTGATATGGGGACTAATGGGGAAATGGCGCTGGGGGACAGACGGCATATCCTTGTCACTTCGACTTCGGCCGGGCCGGCGCTGGAAGGTGGTCATCTATCCTGCGGCATCGGTTCCGTAGCCGGAGCGATTTGCAGTGTTTCCCTGTCTGACGGACAGATACATATAGAAACAATCGGTCATGGTGCGCCGGTAGGTCTTTGCGGTACCGGCGTCATTGAAGGCATGGCGGCACTGTTGGAAAACGGCTATGTCGATGCGACCGGGAAATTACGGGATCCGTATTTTGCTGCTGGCTTTGCGTTTGCTCATCGTCCGGATGGCAAAGCTATCGGATTCAACCAGGAAGATATCCGGGATATCCAGATGGCTAAAGGGGCTATCCGGGCCGGTATGGAAACATTGCTGCATGAATGGGGTGCAGTATATGCGGATGTACAGCACGTATATCTGGCCGGTGGGTTCGGATATTATCTGGATCCGCAGAAAGCCGCGGTCATCGGGCTGCTGCCCCATGAACTGGCGGGCCGCACAATCGCTGTCGGCAATACGTCCCTGGCGGGAGCCGCCGACGTACTGACAGAGGATAGGGCGTGGAATGGGATGAAGGCTATCGCCTCGTCAGCCCGGGAAATCATATTAGGCAACATGCCGGAGTTTCAGGAATTATATATTCGACATATGGAATTTTCTGGTATATACAGGTAAAAAAGAAAACGTCTGTAAAAAACGCATCAGGGGAGAAGGAATCGTAATATGACAAGGGAAGAATTTCAACAGTTACTGGCTGAAGGCATCGTTATTCTCGATGGGGCTACAGGGACTAATTTACAAAAAGCAGGTATGCCTGTCGGCGTCTGCCCGGAACAATGGATACTGGAAAATCCGGAAGTACTCCTGCACCTGCAGCGTCAATTCGTGTCTGCCGGTGCTCAGATCTTGTATGCGCCTACCTTTACGGGGAACCGCATCAAGCTCGGGGAATACGGCCTTGAAAATCGTCTGACGGAAATCAATACGGGATTGGTCCGCTTGTGTAAACAGGCGGCTGCCGGCAAGGCATATGTTGCCGGTGACCTGACGATGACCGGACAGCAGCTGTATCCCATGGGCAATCTGTCATTTGACGAATTGGTGGAAATCTATACCGAACAGGCGTCTGTCCTGTATAAAGCCGGCGTAGATTTGTTTATCATTGAAACCATGATGAGCCTCCAGGAAACACGGGCCGCGGTTTTGGCAGTCAAGGGAGTCTGTGATCTGCCGGTGATGGCGACGCTGACGCTGGAAGAAGATGGCCGTACGCTCTATGGTACACCACCCGAAGCGGCTGTCGTCGTTTTGCAGAGCCTGGGCGTCGATGCGGTCGGCCTGAACTGTTCTACCGGTCCGGCCGATATGGCTGTCCAAATTGCCACGATGTACGAATATGCCGATATCCCCCTCATTGCGAAACCGAATGCGGGTCTGCCGGAACTCATCGATGGGCACACGGTCTATCGGACGACTCCGGAAGAATTTGCTGCTGATGGTAAACTGTTGATTGACGCCGGCGCCCATATTGTCGGTGGCTGCTGTGGTTCTACGCCGGAACATTTGCGCTGCTTGGCAGCGGCGGTACGGACCATGACGCCTAAAACCGTCCATGCCGCAAAACGGCGTGTACTGGCATCGGAACGGCAGGTAGTCCCGGTAGATATGGATGGATCGTTCCAGGTCATCGGTGAACGAATCAATCCGACGGGGAAAAAGAAACTCCAGGCCGAATTACGGGCAGGAAAAATGGACATGGTCCGGGCGTTTGCCCGTCAGCAGGAACAGAACGGTGCGGCCATCCTGGATGTCAACATGGGGACGAACGGCATAGACGAAAAGGAAATGATGATACGTTCTATCTATGAAATCACGGCTGTGACCGGATTGCCTTTATGCATCGATTCCAGTTTCCCCGAAGTAATCGAAGCGGCGCTGCGAATCTATCCGGGGCGGGCTCTGATTAATTCCATTTCGTATGAAACGGAAAAGAGAAACCGCCTGTTGCCGCTGGCTAAAAAGTACGGCGCCATGTTCATCGCCCTGCCATTGTCAGATGAAGGGATTCCCAAGACACTGGCGGATAAACACGCCATCCTCCATGATTTGCTGGCTGAAGCCGGGACATATGGTTTTACCGTAGAAGATATCATTGTCGATGGATTGGTTGCTACTGTCGGTGCGGCTCCGACGGCGGCGTTGGACTGTATGGCTACGTTTCAACATTGCCGGAATGATTTACAGGTACCGACGGTCTGCGGGCTGTCTAATATTTCCTTCGGTCTGCCCGACCGCATGTATGTGAACATGACCTTCTTGGCCATGGCGATTGCCAATGGCCTTACGATGGCAATCGCCAATCCATCGCAGGATTTACTCATGAATGCCGCAGCAGCGGCCAACATGCTGATGAACAAACCTGGCAGTGATATTGCTTATATTCAGCGGATGCAGCAGTTCGATAAAAAAAAAGCAGAGAAGAAACTGCAAATACAGGCAGAACGGACTGTCAAATCAGATGGACCGGTATCGGCAGCGCCGTCGGGAAATAACGAAAAAGATGCCCTGGCAGATAATGCCGTATACAAAGCCGTATTGGACGGTGAAAAGGAACAGGTGGTCCGTTGTGCGCAGGGGGAGCTGCAGCGGGGCAGGGCCCCGGAGAAAATCATAGCTGATTTCCTGATACCAGCAATCAATAAAGTGGGCGATCTCTATGACCGGAAAGTCTATTTTTTACCGCAGCTCATTGCCAGTGCCAGCACGATGGAAAAAGCCATTGCCTATCTGGAACCGTTGATCAGTCATGATAAGCAGGGGCGGGAAATGCCTACTGTCGTGATTGCGACGGTAGAAGGCGATGTCCATGATATCGGTAAGAATCTGGTGGCGTTGATGCTGCGTAACTATGGATATAAGGTAATCGATATGGGCAAGGACGTGCCTGCTGCTCAAATCGTCCAGACCGCAGTCGACCATCAGGCGGCAGTCATCGGACTGTCAGCGCTGATGACTACGACGATGATGCATATGAAAGATGTAATCGAAGAAGCAGCGAAGAAACAGTATACCGGCAAGATCATTATCGGTGGAGCTGCTGTTACGCCCAGCTTTTCTGATGAAATCGGTGCTGACGGCTATTCCAAGGATGCGGCAGAATGTGTAAAATTAGTGGGCCGTTTGCTGGCATAGAAAAGGAGAATCTGGTATGGAACAAATTCACTATCGGTGGGCGGCACTGGGCGTCGGGGTCATAGGCAATGAACTGGCCCGGGCGCAGCAGGCAATGGGCGGGAACCTGTACAGTGTCGGTAACCGGACCCATGCCAAAGCGGTGGCATTTGCGGAAACGTATGGTATCGGCAAAGTATATGACAAGCCTGAGGATATATTTGCTGATCCGGCTGTAGACATCGTCTATATTTCTACGCCGCACAATACCCACATGCAGTATATATTACCGGCGCTGGCAGCGGGAAAACATGTGTTGTGCGAAAAAGCGATTACCTTGAACAGCGATGAACTGGACCGGGCGGCAGCCTGCGCTAAAGAGCATCATGTCGTCCTGGCAGAAGCGATGACGTTGTATCACATGCCTCTGTATAAAGAACTAACTTCCCGTATCCGCAGCGGCAAATTGGGACCGTTGCGCATGATACAGATGAATTTTGGCAGTTATAAAGAGTATGATATGACGAACCGTTTCTTCAATCGTCACCTGGCCGGCGGGGCCTTGCTGGATATCGGTGTCTATGCTTTATCGTTTGTCCGCTGGTTCATGACATCCACACCGGATCAAATTTTGTCCCAGGTAAAATATGCTCCCAGCGGTGTCGATGAACAAGCCGGCATATTGCTCCAGAACAAAGAAGGTGAAATGGCAACGGTCACCTTGTCCCTCCATGCCAAACAGCCCAAACGGGGACTGTTGGTATTCGATAAGGGATATATAGAAATATATGATTATCCCCGGGGCATGACTGCGGTTTTGACCGATACGGCTACGGGCCGTACACAACAGATTACAGAAGGGCGTACCGATCAGGCCTTATGCTATGAAGTGGCAGATATGGAAAAAGCAGTCAGCGGCCATGGTTCCATGCATCTGGATTATACGACGGACGTAATGGCTATGATGACCCGGATGCGCCGGGATTGGCATATGACATATCCGGAAGAAGAGTAAGGATATATAAAAGGGTACCCGCATCGGCAATGAAGCTGATGCGGGTACCCTTTTTCAGGTAGCTTAATTTTTTATTTACGACGGCGGGATGGTGTAATGATCCCGGTATCGATTAAATTCTGACTGGTTGTCATATCCTTCGTTTCGGTATCATAATTTGCATATACCAGAGGGGAATCGAAGGTATCACCGGCGAGGAGGGCTTGTTTGGCAACCGGACCCTGTGGTTCGATGATGACATGGGCATCCCGGTGGGCATCCATGAATGATTTGGCGGCGCCTTTCATAGCGTCGATATCAGCCTGGGATTCGACCGGTTCTATGAGATGAAACGTGGTGATTTCCATATAATCGGGAATGGCTTCCATTTTTTCTAATACTTTTTCCGGTGAGGTATGAGGTTCCAGGCGGATGGTAATAATAGGGATGACGCCATTATCGATAGCCCGTTCGGAAACGGTATCCATATGATCTTCATCCAACGTCGAATCGATTTCTACACAGTCGGCCAGGCAGGTCTGTACGGCAAACAACAAGATGTTGGCATAATCCCGTTCCGTTCGGAAATATTCCGGTAAATTCGATGGCGTACAAGAAAATATCAGATGGGATTCTGCCGATTCCTTGACAATAATCAGCATGGCATTCCATACGGTAGAAAAATTCATGATACCGTTAAACTGATCAGCATGGAACTGGATGACATCAAAAGGCGTCTTCATGAGATCCTGTGTGGCGGATCCCAAATCCGTCACTGTTTCTTCATGAAGTTGTACGCAAATCTGTGGCTTTTTTTCGTTAAAGTGCAAACCTCGTAAATGAGACATGACAGGCTTACCTCCTTGTTTTGCATATAAATAAAGAGCAGCCCCGAGGCTGCTCTGTTTGGTGCGCCTAGAAGGATTCGAACCTTCGCACCCGGTTCCGGAGACCGGTGCTCTATCCCCTGAGCTATAGGCGCATGAACGCACTAAAATAGTACCTTATAATACTAACACATGCGCAACATGATTGCAAGTGTTTTTAAGATTAAAGGAGGAAATGCAGTTGTTGGTTGTTAAGGAAAAAAGCGGTTGTTGGTTGTTGAGGAAAAAAGCGGTTGTTAGTTCTTATATTAAAGAACCAAGAACTGCTTTTCCAAGAACCGCTCTTCCACAACAACCAACAACCAACAACCAACAACCAACAACTATTTATTCAATATAGAACGTCATGGTTACGGTTTCACTCATGGTAGTCGTTCCCGCTTCAATCGGCGTGGAATCAGCCATCTTGGCAGAAGCGAAGTTTATACCCTGCATCCCATAGGAGCGTTCATATGACGGGGAATTGCCGGAAACATTGATTTCCTTGACTCGTCCCAGTGATCCGCCGGCAGCGGTAGCAGCTGCATCGGCAGCACGACGGCCGTTGACAACGGCTTCTTTAATTAAATTGCTGCGGATCTGATCAGCTCGTTCGGTGGTAAAACGAAGGCCGCGGACATTATTGGCACCGGCATTACCAGCTTTGGAAATAATCCGGGTTACCATATCCAGATCCGTTACTTTGATTTGCAGATTGTTGGTGACTGTATAGGATACAATTTTATTACGGTTTTTTTCATCATAATTCGGCGAGATATTAAATCCCGTTGTTTTCATATCCGTTTTGGCAATGCCCATGGCCTGGACGGCGCTGCTTACCTGATTCATGACGACATTGTTTTGGGAACGGGCTTTTTGAGCGTCTCCATCAGTAGATTCCATGCCGATGGTAATATACGCCGTATCAGGAGCCACTTCCTGCTGGGCATATCCGGTTACGTTGATGACAGCTGGTTCCGGTGCAGCCGCAAATGCAGGAGTCACAAAGAAAACAGATGATGTGACGAGTACTGCTGCCAGCCATTTTTTTACTGTTGCATGTTTCATAATTGAAGCCTCCTTATATACATCATAGTATGGCTGTATTATATCATATTCATCGGAATAAGTAATCCATAGTGTCATTTTTGGGGCGTATCGGCGGTTTCTCTGCATTTTGACCCGTACAGATAGGGAGAAATTTTGTTGTTTTTACAGATATCCTTCTTGTTGCGTCAGGCATTATCAAGTATAATGAGTAGTAACGTATACTTAAGACGTATAGAACTATCAAGGAGGATGTCTATGTTCGATTTTAATGTATTGACGATTGTTGCCGGGGTACCAGGGCTGTTGATTGCGATGGTTGTGCATGAATACGCTCATGCGCTGGCAGCTGAATATATGGGGGATGATACGCCGCGGATGATGGGACGGCTTACGTTGAATCCAATGGCCCACATTGATCCCGTCGGTGCGCTTATGCTTTTGGTGGCGCAATTCGGCTGGGCCAAACCAGTGATGATTAATCCTAATAATTTCCGCAACTGGCGGCGCGGGGAAATCTGTGTATCCCTGGCCGGGCCGATGTCCAACCTGCTCACGGGATTTGTTGCCTTGTTGCTCCAGGTTATATTCATCAAGCTCCATTTGTTTTCCGGGACGGCATTATCGACAGTATTGTCACTTATTGTCATATACAATATCAATTTCGCCATTTTTAATATGATTCCACTGCCGCCGTTGGATGGTTCGCGGGTCCTGATGTGTTTTTTGCCGGAAGAATGGAACTACAAACTGGCCAGTATCGAACGATATAGTTTCCTGATTTTGATCGGGTTGATGATGACACCGTTTTTTTCGTATATCCTCATCCCGTTACAACGTCTTATATTGGCGTTGTACAGTTTAGTATTATCACCCTTACTGTAAGTGAAAAAGGGAGGAAGCGCTATGAAATGTAAATATATCCCTGTTGTTGCCATGGCCGCTGTGTTGGGGTTATCCGCCTGTCCGGCAGCTGCTTTTGATTATACATTGTCAGTCGATGAGATTTCCGGAAGTTCCCTGACGGCATATGATACTGTTTATTTAGGTATGCCCCGCGGAGATTTCGATGCGAATTTTTCGGTGCTGACCGATTGGAAATTTTATGGAAATACGACGGATACAATAGAAAAAGCAGAACGCTCGGTAACCGATGAAAATGGTACTGTCACCGAAGGAATCCTCATTGCGACGGATACGCCGGCAGCCGATGCGAAGGTGTTGGCATTTGATAATTATTTCAAGACCGGGAATCGGAAAATAGCCAAAGCAATCTATACCCGTCTGGTAGCTACCGTGTATTCCAATATGGAATCGTTCCCGGCAAGCCAAAACGGTACGGCCGTCACGTGGATCCAGGATGATGTCACTATTGTCTGCTATTATGATGGCAAAAAAGACAGTGATGGAAATTATATCGTATATATCCGTCGGTATAATAACCATCGGTTGAATGAGTGAGGATGTTGTAAAAGTAGTTGTTAGTTGTTGGTTGTTAGTTCTTGGAAAATGCGGTTGTTAGACAACAAAAATATTTTTCCAACAACCAAGAACGGCTCTTTCAACAACCAACAACCGCCTTTCAAAACAATGAATATTTGACAAGGAATCTCAGATTGTATATAATATAGATGTGTCAATTTAACCTTTTGACCTTTAAAGTATACCTTGAAAGTTGAGGCGAGTAGTATGAATAGAATCAAGACTGTTTTCCTGATGACGCTGATGGCGGTCATCCTGATGGCGATTGGTGGTGCCATAGGCGGCCGTAACGGGATCATCCTGATGTTTATCATTGCTATGGGCATGAACTTCTTTTCGTATTGGTTCAGTGATTCCATGGTATTGCGGGCCTATCATGCACAGCCGGTAGACGAATCTCATCCGTTATACCGGATTGTTGCTGATTTAGCGCAGCGGGCGCAGCTGCCGATGCCGCGGGTGTACATTATCCCTTCAGATATACCGAATGCTTTTGCCACCGGACGCAGCCCGTCCCATGCAGCCGTTGCGGCGACGCAGGGAATTTTGGAAATGCTCGATGAAGATGAAATCCGCGGCGTCCTGGCTCATGAAATGTCCCATGTCCTGCATTGGGATATCCTGATCAGTACGGTAGTGGCAACCTTTGCCAGTGCCATCTCCATGATTGCGAATATCGCGCAATGGACAGCTATCTTTGGCGGCGGCCGGGATGATGATGGCGACGGCGGTGGTAATATCGTATCCCTCCTGGTTACGATTATCGTAGCGCCGCTGGCAGCATCACTCATTCAGCTCGGTATTTCCCGGACGCGTGAATATATGGCCGATGAAGAAGGGGGCCGTATGATCGATGATCCCCTGGCACTGGCCAGAGCGTTGGCGAAAATCGATAATTACGCACACTATGGGGTATTGCAGGGCGCGACGAAGTCTACAGCGCATATGTGTATCATCAACCCGTTCAGTGGTGTACGGGGTTCGATGGCCAGCCTGTTCAGTACGCATCCGCCGACAGAAAAGCGGATTGAACGGTTGCAGGAACTGGATCATAAATTACATGGATAATAATTGAATGGACAACGGGGAAGCCCCTGGCGTCTATTCAGAGCAAACGGGACGGATGCAATGCGCATCCGTCCCGTTTAGGTTATGCTATAGCAGATATAAAAAATAAGCAGACTTTCATGAAGAAAGTCTGCTTATTTGCATGTCTGGTGACCCAGTAGGGATTCGAACCCTAGACCCACAGCTTAGAAGGCTGTTGCTCTATCCAGCTGAGCTACTGAGTCAAAAAAAAATGGAGCGGGTGATGGGAATCGAACCCACATAACCAGCTTGGAAGGCTGGCGCTCTACCACTGAGCTACACCCGCATTTCGTATATGGTCGGAGCAGCAGGATTCGAACCTGCGACCCCCTGGTCCCAAGCCAGGTGCGCTACCAAACTGCGCTATGCCCCGCCAACAAAAAATATTATACCGTAATTGTGTGTATTTGTCAATATAAAAATAAATTCAGTCCTTGAATTACATCAGGGAAGCAGTGTCATGGAGAAAGAATAAGCGATATGATGAGGGAATAGGCCTGGATGCATCAAAAGAATTGGGTATTTGACTTAAAAGTCATAGTATGGGGGCATCTATGTGAAATAAATAACGAATACACATATGTTCATATTGACAAAACATAATTACAATGTTAAAATTTTCACATAGATACATAAAAAGCATTATTATATTGCTTATTAAGCATATGTTTGAATCAATGGAAAGGAAGCGCAGCAATGATGAAGTACATCGTCTTATACTCAAGCCGGACCGGATTGACCAAGCGGATTGCCCGTTCTATCGCGGATGCCTTACCTGCAGGAACGCCCTGCCTTCCTGTATTGCAGGCGCCGGCAGATATCGCCTCCTATGATTGTCTGTTTTTGGGATGCTGGATGCATGCGGATGAACCGGATCAGATAGCCGATGAAGTACTGCATCAGATCAGGAACTCTCATCTGGCATTATTTGTATCCCTTCACGGTACGCTTTTTTCTGATACGATAGCCAAGAAGCTTCATCATATTGTCGAAAAACTACCGGATGGCATCGCGATAGAAGGCACTTTTATTACCTCCATGGAAGAGGATATGATTTCATCCGATGCAAATTTGGAATTTGCGAAGACGTTTGCCGAGAATACGCTGGATCGATTGGAACGGTAATACGAAATAGTAATTGACGAAACGGAGCCCCTTGCCTATAATTGAAGAGACTAAGACGGTTAGGAAAAGGGAGTGTGCAATAGTGGTTCAATACATTATGTTGCAGGGAACGAGTTCTCATGTCGGGAAAAGCATCATCGCTACGGCGTTATGCCGCATCTTTCATCAGGAAGGACGACAGGTTGTGCCTTTTAAAGCGCAGAATATGGCCTTGAACTCATATGTGACCAGAGACGGACTGGAAATGGGGCGGGCTCAGGTTGCCCAGGCAGAAGCAGCAGGATTGGAACCACAGGTGGATATGAACCCCGTATTGCTGAAGCCGACGGGAAATAGTTGTTCCCAGGTGATCATACAGGGACGTCCGTTAGGTAATATGTCAGCACGGGAGTACCATATGGGGTATTCTCTCCGAGCCTTTTCTGCTGTGACGGCAGCGTTAGAGCGGTTAAAGAGCCGGTATGATACCCTGGTCATCGAAGGGGCCGGCAGCCCGGCAGAAGTGAATTTGAAGGACCATGATATCGTCAATATGCGTGTCGCGAAGTATTTACAGGCGCCGGTACTGCTCGTTGCGGATATTGACCGGGGCGGTTCGCTGGCGGCCATTGTCGGCACTTTGGAACTGCTCGATGAAGAAGAACGAAATCTGGTAAAAGGATTGATTATCAATAAGTTTCGCGGGGATGTATCGCTGTTTCAGCCGGCGGTTGATTTCCTGGAAGAAAAGACAGGCAAACCCGTACTCGGTGTGGTGCCGTTCATTGAGAACCTGGGCATCGATGACGAAGATTCTGTTTCGCTGGAGGATAAACAAAGCCGGCCGGAACACAAAGCGCTGCGGATTGCAGTCATACAAGTGCCGAAAATCTCTAATTTCACTGATTTCGACAGCCTGGCTGCCGAACCGGATGTTTCCGTATATTATGTGCGTGACGATGAAGAATGGGGACAACCGGATCTGGTGATTTTGCCGGGCAGTAAAAATACGATAGAAGATATGGACTGGCTGCGCCAAACCGGATTGGCTGACAGGATACAACATGCTGTGGAAGCCGGCATACCGCTGATCGGTATTTGCGGCGGCTATCAAATGCTGGGACGATATATCGCCGATCCGGAGCACAGTGAATCGGCAGAAGACCGGATAGAAGGACTGGATTTTTTGGATATGACAACACATTTTACGAGAGAAAAATTGACGTCCCAGGTAACTGCGGTATGTCGTGATTTACCTTTTCTGGGGCAGTCGATTACTGCCGGATCGTTGCAAGGATATGAAATACATATGGGGAAGTCTCATGTCCACGACGGCATTTGCCCGTTCATTGTAACCGAACGGCTGGGAAAGGCCTGCAAGGATATCAGTGGTGCCGCCCGCCGGGACGGGTTGGTATGGGGAACCTATATTCACGGTATTTTCGACAATGATGCTTTTCGCCGGGCAGTCCTCAACGCCTTGCGTACGCATAAAGGACTGGACTCCGTGGCGACGGGATATCACTTCCACTGCGAAAAAGAGAAAAATTATGATCGGCTGGCCGATGTGGTGCGGCAGCATCTGCGCATGGATGTATTGCGTCGGATTATGGGTGGTGACAACGCATGATTTCGACAATAGGAGCTTTTTTGATTGATTTGATCATAGGCGATCCCCGCAGCCGGCTGCATCCGGTGGCCCTGATGGGAGCTTTGATTTCCTGGTTAGAAAAAAAATTTTATAGAAGCAAGTCTTCACATATTTCGCAGTTTTTTGGTGGTTTCCTCGTCGTGGCTATTGTCCTGCTGCTGGTATATGATGTGACGATGGGCATCCTGCTGGCACTGGATTATGTGCCCAACGGATATGTTGTTATCGGTATCAAAGCGATATTATTATCGTTCTTGATTTGTCCGCACAGCCTGGCTAAGGCAGGAAATGCAATATATAAGTATCTCCGGCATGGACATATCCATATTGCCCGGACGGAGCTGGGCTGGATCGTCGGCCGTGATACAGATACGCTGAGCCAGCCGGAAATCGTCAGGGCGACAGTAGAAACTGTTGCCGAAAATACGACGGACGGTATCGTATCGCCGCTGTTTTTCTTTGCCATCGGCGGATTGCCGCTGGCGGCGTTGTACAAGGCAGCCAATACATTGGATTCTATGATTGCATATAAGAATGATAAATATTTGTATTTTGGCCGTACGGCGGCACGGGTCGATGATATCCTCAACTTCATCCCGGCCCGTATCACGGCGTTGCTATTCATCCTGGCGTCAGTTATTTGCCGCTATGATGCTCGTCATGCGTTTTCCATGATGTGGCGTGATGCGTCTAAGCATCCCAGCCCCAATGGCGGTTATGCGGAAGCGACGGTAGCCGGTGCGTTAGGAATCCGTTTGGGCGGACACAATACTTATTTTGGCAAAGATACATTTCGGGCGTATATGGGTGATCCGGTGCATCCGCTGCGGCCTAATCATATCCGTGCCAGTATCTATTTGATGTATGTCGTGACGATCCTGGCAGTCGTGGTTACCGCATCCTGCCGCTGGCTGCTGGCCGGATTATGGAGTTAATCGTCCGGGTTCCCGGTTCATGCGGTGAACTCATTCAGGGATATTGGCATCACGAGCCGTTTCTGGTTACCTGCCCTATCGGGCTGTATACGACGGTGACTGTTTCGGCAGGAGAGACGGTATGGGCAGATCTGGGGCCAAAAGCCTGTCAGGCCGTCCGCCATACGTTGACATATATCGGGGAAACGGAATTTCCATTTCGCTTATCTGTGTCCTCACAGCTGCCGCCGGGGAAGGGGATGGCTTCCAGCAGTGCGGATATCGGGGCGGTCATGATTGCGGTGGCCGCCGTTTTTGGTAAACGGCTGGAAGAAGAAGAGGTGGCCATGCTGGCAGCGGCTATCGAACCGACGGATGGCGTGTTTTGCCGGGGAGTAGTCGCGATTCAATATGAGACGGGACGGATATTGCGCCGATATGGCCTGCTTCCGCCTATGCCCATTGCGATTTTTGATACCGGCGGGACTATCGATACCATCGCTTTTCATGCGGCGCAGCATGATACGGGAATCCGTAATCGGAACCTGTGGGAGAATCCGGCACTGCATTTGCTCAACGGCAGGCTGACGCCGGAAACTATTGGGGCTGCCGCAACTGGCAGTGCCAGGGCCAATCAGCATATGATTTGCAAGAAAGAGCTGGAATCACTGATAAGTCTGTCGACAGCAGCTGGTGCAGCCGGCGTTTGTGTGGCTCACAGCGGCACCGTACTGGGCGTTTTGTTTTTCCCCGATACCGATGCAACGGCAATCCATACGGTGGTTCGGTCCATCCAGAGGCAGCTGCCGGCCTTGACGTATCTGACGACGACAGCGCTGCAAAGCGGCGGTTGTATGATCGAATATCATGAGTAATGTATACTATAATTGGATAGCAGGTGAATAGATGAAATCACATCCGTTTGAACATGGTGGTAATATATATCAGGCCAGTCCCGCCGGGGGCTGGCTTGATTTTAGTGCAAACATCAATCCGCTCGGATTATCGCCCCGGATCCGCCAGGCCATTGCCGGCGGGATAGATGGAATCGTCCATTATCCGGACCCGCAGGGGCATCAATTAAAAACAGCATTGTCTCATTATTACCGCATCCCCTGCGAATCGATCGTATTGGGGAATGGGGCGGCTGAGCTTTTTTATATCTGGTTTCACACATTTCGCCCGCAGCGTACCTTAATTCCTGTACCGTCATTCAGTGAATATGAACGCGCTGCCATGGCCGGAGGGAGCCGGATTACTTTTTTGCAATTGCGGCCGGAAGATGGCTTTGCCATGCCATGGAAGCAATTGACAGCACAATGTGCTGCCGCTGATTGTCTGATTGTGGGCAATCCGAATAACCCGACGGCGAATTTATTAGCCCGGGACGATATGGAACGACTGGTCTGGCAGGCAAACCAGACAGCGACAATGGTACTGATCGATGAATCATTCCTGGACTTCCGAGTGGATCGGGAGCAGTATACAGCGATGCCGCTCGTATCGTCATATGATAATGTCATCGTGTTCCAGTCGCTGACCAAATTTTATGCTATCCCCGGATTACGGCTGGGTTTTGCCGTTGTGCCGCCTTCTCTGGCGCGGCAGATGGAGGGGCATAAAGATGTGTGGAATGTAAATTCACTGGCGCAGGCAGCCGGAACAGCGGCATTACAGGACCGGGACTGGCAGGAACGTACCCGCCGGTTCGTTACCGCCGAAAAAGACTGGCTTTATCAGGAATTGTCATCCATCAAAGGCCTCCGGGTATATCCGCCGACAGTCAACTTTATCCTCTGGCAGGTGACAGAAGACAATATCTCTATGGAGAACGTGATAAAAAATTTACGGAGACATCGTATTTTAGTAAGGAGTTGTGCTAATTACCCGGGTTTAGATGACCACTACATACGGACAGCTGTACGCACCCATTCCGAAAATAAAATGTTTTTACAGGTTCTTTTGCAGACGGATATTTAAAATTTAATACGAATATAAATGGATATCTTAATCTTATACCATAATAATTAGATTTATGTTAAAAAAATCACATAATTATTAAAATAACATTAGAATTGGATTAGAATTACATTAAAAGAGGGCTAAACAGGTGATTTATTGTTATGATTATGTTACAATGATGATATAAATTAATTAATTTAATTTATACTGTTTTTATTCCTTATGAATTTTTGTAAAATTCAAAAATGATGGGAGGAAAGTCATATGGGAGAAAAAAATGGTAGTAGAACGGTTGCAATTGGTTTAATGCTCTTTGCGTTGTTCTTCGGTGCCGGTAACTTGATATTCCCGGCTTCTATGGGACAAAACGCGGGCAGTAATGTATGGTGGGCCGTCATCGGCTTCGTCATTACGGGTGTCAGCTTGCCTGTACTGGGTGTATTGGCTATGGGCTATTCCGGTTGTAAGAACCTGGAAGAATTAGCCGGACGGGCACATCCGAAATTTGGTCTTTTCTTCTGCGTTATTTCGTATTTGACAATCGGGCCGTTCTTCGCGACGCCTCGTACCGGATCCGTTTCCTATGAAATCGCCGTACGTCCGTTCCTGGGCGACGGTGCCAGTTATGGAATCATGGTAGGGTTCATGGTCCTGTTCTTTGCGATTTCGTATTGGCTTTCGGCAACACCGCAAAAGCTGGTTGACCGTATTGGTAAAATTTTGACTCCGGCGTTACTTTTAGTTATATTGCTCTTAATTGTTAAATCTTTGATTACGCCGATGGGGGATCCACAGGTCCCGACAGCTCATTATGCTACCAGCACGCTGGCAGCCGTACAAGGGTTCCTCGATGGGTACAACACGATGGATGCCATCGCGTCCCTGGTATTCTCCCTGCTGGTTATTGATGCCGTAAAAGAAGATGGCATTACTGATCCGAAAGGCATTACTAAGGAAGTATTCAAGGCTGGACTTATTGCCGGTGCCTGCCTGGGATTCGTTTACATCTTCATTTCGTATCTGGGCGCTACCAGTGTTCCGGCTATCGGCATGCAGGATACAGGGGCTCCGGTATTATCGCTTAGTGCTATGGTCTTGTTCGGCAATGTTGGGGCACTTATCCTGGCAGTCATCGTATTACTGGCTTGCTTGTCCACCAGTGTCGGCCTGATTACATCCAATGCTGTGTATTTCAATGATCTCGTTGGTCATCTGACGTACAAACAATGGGTTGCCGTATTTACACTGATTTCCTTTGGTGTCGCATTATTCGGTTTGAAGACCATCATTTCCGCAGCTATTCCGGTATTGATGTTCATTTATCCGCTGATTATCTCTACGATTATCCTGACGTTCCTGCATAATCTGTTTGGCGGACGTCAATGTGTATGGGCCTGGACGACAGCATTTACGTTTGTTCCGGCATTGGTCACTGGTTTCCAGACTGCAAAAGTCTCGTTGGGACCAATCGATACATTCTTCCAGAGTGTACCGCTGGCAGAATATGGTATGAGCTGGTTGTGCTTCACGATTGCAGGTTTCGTTATCGGCTTGATTTGGAAAGCAGCCGTACATGAAAAAGAAGCCGCCTGATCTTAACGATTGCCTTTTGCTGTAATGTATGAGTGGTTGCCCCCTTCCGAGGTATCGGGAGGGGGTTTTGCTATGGCTGCTGCTACCGGCCGGGATTGACATACATGGTATAATAATATAGGTTTTCAAACAAAAGAAGGTAATATGTATGAATGTAATGAATATGAAAATGCTGGCAGTCCTGACGGCGATGTCTTGTCTGATGGGCATGAATACCAGCGTGGAAGCAAAAGATAAAACGCCTGTTGCGGTTACACCATCGGTTGTGGCGGCGCAGGGGATGCAGACTGCGAAACAGGCTAAACAGTCCAAGCAGACCGCCGTCGGTTCATCCGTAAAGAAGCCGGCTGATGATTCGCTGCCTGTCTATAATCCGAAAAAGGATGCCGCACCGTCGGAAGGGATTCCTATTGTAGAAACGAATTTTAAATTTACCGAACCGTTACTCGTTCGTCCTAAAACGGATACAATTGTCGTTCATCATGTAGGTATCCCTGATGGGGATACATCGGCAGCGGCCATTCATCGGGCGCATCTGCATAATGGCTGGGCCGGTATTGGTTATCAATATGTAATCCGCAAAGACGGTACCATCGAACGGGGACGTCCGCTGGCAACTGTCGGCGCCCATTCCTATGGACAAAATTACCATACGGTGGGGATTTGCGTAACCGGTAATTTTGAAAAAGAAACTCCTACGAAAGCGCAGGTCGCTTCCTTGGAAAATCTTCTCACATCGTTGTGTACTATATACAAATTACAGCCCGGTGCGACGACTATCGTAGGGCATCGGGATGAAAATGATACGGATTGCCCAGGGCGGAATTTATATAAAATGCTGCCGGAAATCCGCGATGATGTCCATGTCAAATTATTTGAAGAAAAATTAAAGGGGACCCATCTGCTGAAATTGAAAAAGTACGAACAGCAGGACCAAAGTCAGTCCCGACATAATAATGCATAAGTAAGGGGGATGCAGGATGGAAACATGGCTTGATTTACATATGCATACGAAATACAGTATGGATGGGGAATTTACCCCGGATGACCTGATGGAACAATGTGCAGCAGCCGGCTTGCGGGCTGTAGCCGTATCGGATCATGATGGCGTCAGTGCTGTACCGCAGGCACGTAAAAGAGCCGGCGAACTGGGTCTGCATTACCTGCCGGCAATTGAAATCAGCTGCCAGTACAAGGGGAAAAATTTCCACTTGCTGGGATATGGCATCCACATCGAAGCCGCCATTTTTCATCGTATTGAAGAAGATTTGAAGCAGCAGCGGGCTCATAATGCGGAAATCATGATGGACCGTATCGAAGCACTGGGTATCCATCTGGATCGGAAGTATGTCTGGTCGATGGCTTCATCCGGTACAGCGGCAGCGCTGCATATGGCCCAGGCCGCATTAGAAGATCCGCGGAATGACGGTAACGCACTGCTGGTACCATATCGTCCCGGCGGCGCCCGCGGCGAAGGCCCGTATGTCAATTTTGGCTGGGACTACTGCGGTCAGGGCAAGCCTTGTTATGTACCTCTCCGTCTTATCGATTTTAACGCTGCCGTACAAGCGGTGCAATCTCATGGCGGCGCGGCGGTGCTGGCCCATCCCGGTGCCAATATGGGCAGGGATGCCGGACTGACGGACAAGCTTATCGATGCCGGCATCGATGGCATTGAAAGTTACTGCAGCTACCATGATGAACAGACCGCATCTTTTTATGCGAAGATATGCGAAGAAAAGGGATTGATTTGTACGGTCGGCAGCGATTATCATGGTAAATCGAAGCCCAATATCCATTTGGGACAATACAGCCATCCACAGCCGCAAAAAGCGTGGGATGAACTGACGGCACGGATCCGACAGCGCGGCGGTGAAGCAGATTAATCTGCCGGACTGGTTTTTTTATGACAAAAATGGTATAATACGAATCACTTGCAGCACCTGCACACACAGGTGCTATACGGGCTTTAGTCATGCTAAGGCCCCATTTTCTGTGAGGTAATCTTATGCATCAACTTTTTCAATGGCTGGATACGGATCCGAATATTTCGGAAGCAGCAGCATGGTTCTACAAACCGGGCTGCCATAGTATCTACGGCCTCGGCAGTTCCGTGAAGACCATGTTTACTGCCAAAGGGTTACAAAAATTACATATGCAGGCTGTCATCATCGTTCCTGGCAAGGAACAACAGGCGATGTGGCAGTCTGATTTGCGTTTCTTTTTACCGGATCGGGCGGTCCTGGATTATCCGTTGGTGGACAGGGCTGTATTTACGACGACGGCCAAGAGCATAGACCGGTTGTCACGGCAGATGGAAGTACTGGGGCAGCTCCGCGAAGGTTGTGCCGGCATCGTCGTCGCTACGGCGGCAGAAGCGGCCCAGTATGTCGTGGCACCGCAGCGGATTGATGCTGCGGCCATCGATATGGCCGTCGGCCAGGAAGCCGGCCGTGACCAGGTGTTACAGCATCTGGTCGATGCCGGGTACGAACGGACCGATATGGTAGAACGGCGCGGACATTTTTCTGTCCGCGGGGATATCATCGATATCTATGCGGTCAATCATACACAGCCGTTTCGTCTTGAATTCTTTGGCGACGAAATCGAAAGTATCCGTTTCTTTGATACGGCAAGCCAGAAATCAATGGATATGGCACAGTCTGTGCGTATCCTGCCCATATCCCTGGAACGGGGCGAAGAAGAACAATCGTATACACTGTTGGATTATATTGGTGATGGAATCATCATTTGGGATGAACCCAATCGGGGACGGGAATCATTAAAGAAATTCCTTAAGGAATCCGATGAATACAAAGGCCGCCTCTGCCCGTGGAAAGACTGGGCTGCCGCGGACCGTCATACGGTTCCGCAGGTGATGCTGTCATTGCTGGCGCAATCGGTGCCGGATATGACGATTGATACGTCCTGCAGTTTTGCGGCTAAGATGATGGCCAGTTTCCAGAAACAATTCAGTCTGCTGAAGGATGAAGTAAACCACTGGCAGCAGAACGGCAATACCGTGGTATTCGTCATGTCCAGCCATGAACGGGCGGCGTCCCTGATGGGATGGATCCGTTCGGAAGGCTGGACGGCACAGCCCTATGATGAAGAAAAGCCGATGCCGGCCGGTGGCATATATATTGCCGATGGGGAAATCCGCAGCGGATTTGAGCTTCCGTATGCCAAGCTCATCGTACTGGCAGAACGGGACGTATATGGGATGCAGAAACATCGTCTGCGCCATCATGCGGCTAAAGGCCAGGAAATCAACGTCTTTACGGACCTGAAATCCGGCGATTATGTGGTCCATGAAGTACATGGTATCGGCCGGTATGTGGGAATCAAGACAATCGAAGTGGACGGGGTCCATAAAGATTATCTGGAAGTACATTATGCCGGTAAAGATATTCTCTACGTGCCGACGGATCAGTTGAAGCTGTTGCAGCGGTATATCGGTAATGAAGGAGATACGCCGCGGCTGCACAAGATGGGCGGGACGGACTGGCAGAAAGCCCGTTCCAAAGCACAGAAATCGATTACGGATCTGGCGGAAAAACTGGTCAAAGTATATGCGCAGCGCGAAATCGTATCCGGGTATGCTTTTCCGCCGGATACACCTTTTCAAAAAGAATTTGAAGAAGCATTTCCGTACGAAGAAACGGCAGATCAGCTCAAAGCCGTACAGCAAATCAAAGCCAGCATGGAAAAGCCGTTTCCCATGGACTGCCTGGTCTGTGGCGACGTAGGATTCGGCAAGACCGAAGTCGCTATGCGGGCTATCTTTAAGGCCGTCATGGGCGGCAAGCAGGTGGCCGTGCTGGTACCGACGACGGTATTGGCCCAACAGCATTTCCAGACCTTTATGGAACGATTCGGCCCCTTCGGCGTCCATTGCGAAGTACTTAACCGGTTCCGGTCCTATAAGGAAAAGAAAGATATCCTGGCACGGGCTGTCAGCGGGGATATCGATGTCCTCATCGGTACCCATAGTTTGCTGAACAAACGGGTCAAATTCAAAGATTTGGGCATGCTCGTCGTAGATGAAGAACAACGATTCGGCGTAGCCCAGAAGGAAAAATGGAAGGCCTGGGCAGCGCATATCGATGTCCTGACCCTGAGTGCGACACCGATTCCGCGTACCTTGCACATGTCTCTGGTCAATTTGCGGGAAATGTGCGTTATTGAAACCCCGCCGACGGACCGCTTTCCGGTACAGACCTATGTGACCGAATACGATGCCCGTATCGTCCGCGATGCCGTCATGCGTGAAAAACGCCGCGGCGGCCAGGTGTTCTTTGTGTATAACCGGGTAGCGTCTATTGAACGCATGAAGGAAGAACTGGCAGCGCTGCTTCCCGATATTACCATCGGCATTGCCCATGGACAATTGGCGGGAACATTGCTGGAACAGATTATGTTTGATTTTTACGAGGGGAAATACGATTTGCTGCTGTGTTCCAGCCTCGTAGAAAACGGCCTGGATGTCGCCAATGCCAACACGATTATTATCTATGATGCCGATCACTTCGGCCTGTCACAGCTGTATCAGATGCGTGGGCGGGTGGGGCGCAGCCATCGTATGGCCTACGCGTATTTCCTGTACCGCCGCGATAAAATATTGTCAGAAGTCGCGGAAAAACGGCTGCAGGCGATTAAGGAATTCACCGAACTGGGTTCCGGTTTTAAGATTGCCATGCGGGATCTGGAAATCCGCGGTGCCGGCAACCTGTTGGGACGGGAACAGCATGGGAATATTGCCAGTGTCGGGTTTGCCATGTATTGTCATATGCTGGAAGAAGCCATCGACCAGGCGCGGGCCGGCAAAAAGATAGAAAAACCACAGCCGGAAACATTGCTGGAAGTTCCTGTCGATGCGTTTATCGATGATGCTTATATCAGCAATGGCGGTCAAAAAATCGAAATGTATCAACGGCTGGCGGTTGCTTCGTCCATTGCCGAAGTAGATGATTTGGAAAAGGAATTGCAGGATCGGTACGGCAAACCTACTTTGCCGGTACAGACGCTGCTGCATGCGACCCGGACCCGTCTCAAAGCAAAATCGCTGGGAATCATCCTCGTAGCCCAGAAACGGCAGGGGCTGGAGATAAAATGGCAGCGTGTCGCCGATATGCCGCCGTTGGCAAAGGCTTCACCTGTTTTGCGCCGGTCGTTGCGGCTGGTTCCGGGAATCCCTAACATGGTGCGGATTTCCATCGGTTCATCACAACCGGTTTTAAAAGTCGTGGATGCGCTGATGGTTACGTTCAACACGTTAAGAAAGGGGAATGCCCATGGTTAAGAATACCTTTTTACGCGGTGCCATGGTCCTCACGATGGCCGGTATCGTAGTGAAGATACTGGGGGGTGCCAATCGCATCCTGCTGTCACGCCTGTTGGGCGGTGAAGGCATCGGCTTGTATCAGATGGCCTATCCGGTATATATTCTCTTTCTCAGCATTGCCGGAGCCGGTATCCCTATTGCGGTGTCCATCATGGTTGCCGAACAGGCAGCACGGGGCAATTACAGCGGTGTGAAGCGTATATTCCACGTTACGACGGGAACCATGGCCATTGTGGCTGTGGCCTGTGGTATCGGGATGGCGGCCGGTTCTCAGGCATTGGTCCATTATGGGCTGATTCGCGATGAACGGGCTTTATTGGCGCTCATCGTGTTATCTCCGGCGCTGGTCATTTCGATGATGACCTGTTGCTTCCGCGGGTATTTCCAAGGGTTGCAGATGATGACGCCGACGGCTGTTTCACAGATGGTGGATCAGTTTGTCCGGGTGTGTACGATGCTTGCCCTGGCCTGGATACTTGTACCGTATGGTCTGGAAAAGGCCGCTGCCGGCGCTGCTTTTGGTGCGGTGCCCGGTGCTCTGGCCGGCCTGCTGGTTATCTCGCTGTTGTATTATCGTCACAGCCGGCAGGGACTTCCTACTGACAGCCGGCATTTTCCTGTCCGGCCGGTCGGGTCGGTCTTGAGCCGTCTGGCCGTATTGGCTATTCCGGTAGCAGCTGCCAATATGCTGCTGCCGGCCGTATCTTCCATTGATGTGTTCATTGTGCCGCAGCGGCTGGAAGCAGCCGGCTACAGCATGCATGAAGTGACGACGATGTTCGGATATCTGACCGGTATGGCCAATGGCCTGGTCCAGCTGCCGGCTATTTTGACAATCGCCTTGGCGACCAGTCTGGTACCGGCCGTATCGGCTGCTTTTTCCGGAGGTCATTTTGATACGGTGTTGCAGCGGACGCATACGGCGATGCGTATTGCCAATACGATTACCATTCCGGCCTGTCTGGGACTGGCTGTATTAGCGGCACCGATTTCCCAGCTCCTGTACGCGACAGCTGCGGCCGGACCCGCTATTTCGGTCCTGTCCATTGCGGTATTTCTTATCGGGCTGCAACAAATTACCAGCGGCCTTCTTCAGGGCATGGGGCATACGGCTATTCCTTTGTTCAATATGGCGGCTGCCGCTGTCATCAAAATCGTCCTGAGCTGGCACCTGACGGCCATTCCCTGGCTGGCAGAAGTCGGTGCGGCCTGGGCAACGGATGCGTATCTGGCAGTTGCGACCATACTGAATCTGTATTTCGCTCACCGGTATATCCGGTACAGCGTACAGGCTTCCTATATTGGCAAGTTGTTCCTGGCGGCAGCGGCGATGGCCGGTACTGCCTGGATCCTGTATAATGGGACAGTGCCCGTGTTGGGCAATGGCCTGGCAACAGTGCTGGCGATGGTGCTGGCTGCTGTCATCTATGTAATCTGTTTATTTGTGTTTCGGGCGATTTCGGCCGAAGATGTTGCCCGCATTCCTGTTATTGGGACAAAAATAGCCCCTGTTGCCAAACGATTAGGGAAATAACAGCGCTGCTCGGAAAGGAGTATGGATGGGTTCGATTGAAATTATCCCGTTGGGGACTGATAATACAGTAGAACATTTTACGGCGGACGGAAAATCGTTTGAGGAAACGTATGCACCTGTCGCAGCCGAATTAATACGTTTGAGCCGTACACGCGATGTTGTCCATACGGTGATGGGAGGTCCGGCGATAGCCGGGCAGATGTGTGCTCTGATCGATAAGGCGAAACAAAAAGAGCAGATGCCTTTTGATATAACTCCCATCGTGGACGTTATGTCCAGTCTGCGCGGCCCGCAGGGATGCCCCTGGGATAAAGCGCAGACGCATCGCTCGTTGCGCCGGTATTTACTGGAAGAAGTCTATGAAATGCTGGATGCAATCGATAATGACGATAATGAGGGCATTTGTGAGGAATTAGGCGATATCTTGTACCAAATCGTGATTCATGCCCGCATAGGTGAAGAAAAAGGCCTGTTTTCCGCTCAAAATATCGTTACCAGCATCACCAAAAAGATGATTCGTCGCCATCCGCATGTTTTTGGTGAAAAAAGGCTTGAAAACACAGGCCTGTCTATGGTAAACTGGGATAGATTAAAGCAAGGCGAACACCGCCAGCAACATAAACATTTGTTGGATGGTGTGGTAAAAGGGCTCCCATCACTCCTTCAGTCCTATAAGTTACAGGAGAAGTCAGCTAAGGTTGGGTTTGAATGGAAACATACCGAGGACGTATGGAATAAGTTCTGTGAAGAATGGCAGGAATTTATCGAAGCCGTTAGTGAACGGGATGAGGTCCATATGGAAGAAGAAGCCGGAGATGTCCTGTTTGTCTTTGCTAATCTATGCAGGCGCTATCATATAGAGCCGGAATGTGCGTTACATCGTGCTAACAGCAAATTCCGCCGCCGCTTTTCTTATGTGGAAGATTGTGTCCGCCGGTCGTCAAGGCAGTGGCAAGATTTCACGCTGGACGAGCTAAATGTTTTTTGGCAGGAAGCCAAGGAGCAGGAAAGGCACGAACCGCATTCGAGTGCGGTCGATGCTGTCAGCCGGAAATTATAGATGTAACTTATTTAAAGGAGGACTTGTAATGAATAAAACAGAATTAATTGCTAATGTCGCTCAGAAATCAGACTTGACAAAAAAAGATGCTGAAAAAGCGGTAAAAGCTGTATTTGAATCGATCAGCGAAAGTCTTGTAGAAGGCGATAAAGTACAGATTATCGGTTTTGGTACCTTTGAAGTACGCCAGCGCAAAGCCCGCGAAGGCCGTAATCCCCGTAACAATGAACCGATTCAGATCGAAGCTTCTAAAACCCCGGCATTCAAAGCTGGCAAGCAACTGAAAGACTTGGTCAACAATAAATAAAGAATTGCGAAGGGCCGGCAGCAGTTCGGCCCTTTTCTAACATTTAAAAAGAGGGAACAGACATGGCGAAGAAAAAAATATTGATTATGTCGGCATCTATCGGTACGGGACATACACAAGCCGCTCGAGCTATAGAAGAACAGTTAAAATCCCTGTCAGAAGAATGCGATGTAGAACATGTCGATTTCTTATCTAATGATGTCCTGTCCATCGATAATATTGTCAAGGAAACCTATATCAAAATCCTGGATTTATTCCCCATGTTATATGACCTGATGTATTATTCATCACAGGGATATAAGAAGGGAATGGTCGTCAAGACGCTGATTGCCTGGGGATTGAAACGGCGGATGCTGCGTTTCTTAGCAGAAAAACAACCGGATCTCCTTATTTTTACGCATCCGTTTCCTGCCGGAGCGGCGGCGCTCCTTAAACGGCAGCACCGTCTCAATATTCCGATTGTCGGGGTCATTACGGATTTTGCGATTCACCAGTTATGGGTATATCCGCAAATGGATATGTACTGTGTAGCTGCATCGCAAATCAAGGACCTGCTCATGCAGCAGCGGATTCGTCCGGAACGCATTGTCGTTTCCGGTATACCGGTCCGGGCTGCGTTCCAGGGAACGCGCTGGCATTGGGATCAAGCCCATCAGCAGGATAAAAACGTGCTCATCATGGGAGGCGGTCTGGGAATGGGTTCCATTAAAGAATCTTTGACTATGCTCGACCATATTGATAGTATAGACAGCTTTACCGTCGTGACCGGATATAATGCGGATTTATATGATCAGCTTTGTCAGATGCAAAAATATTTTCGGCATCCGGTGAATGTCTATGGCTATACCAATCATATTTCGGAATTGATGGTACAGTCCTCCCTCTTAGTAACTAAGCCGGGAGCGCTGACTTGTACGGAGGCGGCTTCCCTGCAGGTACCGATGGTACTGTTCAGTCCGATACCGGGGCAGGAAGAAGAAAATGCTACGTATATGCAGCAAAAAGGGTGTGCCCGCTGGGTCAAGGATCAGGATGACCTGGTCGTTGCCGTAGCGGAACTGATGACGCATCCCGATGAGCTCTGTACGATGTCACGGGCTGGTCTGGCCTGTCATCGTGACGGTGCCCGCATAATCGCCAACAGGACATTGCAGCTGCTGTATCCGCAGCGTGCAACCGCGGATGTACCGAATCAGCAATGCTCCAACGCATCGGTTTAATCATACCGGAACGGCATGGGACCTTTGGTCTTGCCGTGTCCGGTATTTTTTATAATGACAGTGAGGTGAAACATTATGAGACGAAAACAGACCCGGCGCAAAACGGATGGAGCGCTCATCCGCCCGTTAAGTGTCTTATTTTTATTGATAGCTCTTTGTGTTGGTGCCTATTGGAATGTCAATGGGGATACGGTATCGGAACAAATGGCGGATACTAAAATGGTCCATATTGAAGACGGCAGGGATGATGGAAAAGATGTATCCTATACGGATACATCCATCGATGTCCAGCGTGCTGTCGATACATGGCTCCAATCCCAGCAGGCCGATGTGAAGACGGTGGATACACAGGAACGGACGGAACAGCGGCGGGCTACGGGCGGGACCATTTCCTGGACGACGCGGAGCAAGGAAGTCGTACCGAGCAAGAAATTTACCCGCGAAGATTTAGAGAAACAGCTTGCCAAGAGTAACGGGAAAGCCGTCCTGTATCGCACGGAAAAGACAAAACATGAGGGCAAAGACGTAACGGAATATGATATTGCCCATTTCAATATGCTGGATAAGGAACAATTATATCTGGTCACTGACAAATTATATGTGACAGAACCGGAACAGAAACCCGGTGTCATCCAGAAGCTGAAAGAGCTCATCCTGGGTTCATCCAGCGGTTCCCTCAAGGACGTGAAAAAAGAAGAAAATGCACCGGCACAATCGAAGGATACACAGAAACATCCGGCGCAGATCAAGGGACGGCTGGCCATCGTCATTGACGATTGTGGCAGCAGCATGGATAATTTGAAAAAATTCAACAGTATTCCCATCCCGCTGACCTATGCGGTCATGCCCGATAAGACTCATACGTCGGACAGTGCGAAGAGCGGTCATGATGCCGGCCGCAAGATTTTTGTCCACATGCCGATGGAACCGTTATCGGTCGCATCATCGGAAAAAGTTTATATTTCCAAAGAGATGGGCGACAGCAAAATCAAATCCACGGCCAATTCCCTGATCGACCAGGTCCCGTATGCCGTGGGTATGAATAATCATCAGGGATCGGCAGCTACCGCCGATTCGCGGGTCATGAAAGATGTCATGGCCGTATTGAAGAAACGGAATCTGGCCTATCTGGACAGCCGGACCAATAAAGATTCCGTCGGTGAACAGACAGCCAGTGCTGCCGGACTGGCGACGACACGGAATAATCTGTTCATCGATAATGATGCCGATGTGGCCTCAGTCAAGAAACGGCTGAAGCAGGCCGGTCAGATTGCCAAAAATAACGGCAGTGCTGTCGTCATCGGCCATTGCCGCCTGAATACGGCACAGGCTATCAGTGAAATGGTGGACGAACTCCACAGTGAAGGCATCGATATTGTCTTTGCGACCGAATTAATGTAAGAAGGGACCGATAGAATGGACGTATCCAGTATTTCGCCGGGGCTGCTGGCCTTCATCATGGCCGGTGGTTTCCTGGCTGGTTTTATCGATTCCATCGCCGGCGGCGGGGGATTGATTTCATTGCCGGTGCTCATGGCGGCCGGGTTGCCGCCCCATCTGGCCCTGGGAACCAATAAATTTGCCGCTACGTTTGGTGCCGTCATGAGTGCCTGGCAGTTTTGGAAAGCCGGCAAAGTCGATTATCATCTCATGAAGAAACTGGTACCGTTTACGCTGGTCGGAGCCATCCTCGGCTGTGCCGTCATGATCCATATATCGGCAGCCTGGCTGCAGCCTATTATTATCATAGCCCTGGTCGTCACGGCGATTTTTGTATTTTCCCGGCGCGGCCTGGGTTCCGGCAGCACGTATGCGGGTGAAACTCGGCATAATCTCATCATAGCAGCTATTGTTGCTGTCAGTATCGGGTTCTACGATGGATTTATCGGCCCCGGTACCGGGACCTTTTATATCGTGTTTTTTGCGATGATTGGGTTTGACTTTGTCACTGCGGCGGGAAATGCCAAGATCCTCAATTTGACTAGTAATCTGACAGCATTTGTGCTGTTTATCTATTGGGATACGATTTTGTATGTATATGGGGCAGCGATGGCGGCATCCATATTCTGCGGCGCCTATTTCGGTTCCCGTCTGGCCATTCGCCGCGGCAGTGGCTTTGTCCGGGTCGTGATGCTGAGTGTGACGGCGCTCCTGATCGGGAAATTACTGGCAAATTATTGGGGAATCTTCTGATAGTAGATTTCCCGGCCGGATAGAAAGAAGGACATGAAATGAATCATAACGTAGCGTTGATCAGTGGCGGTACATCGGGAATCGGACTGGCGACAGCTAAAAAACTGTTATCCCAGGGGTGGAATGTCGTGATTTCCGGTCGCAGCCGCGAGCGGGGAGAGCAGGCATTGCAGTATCTTGGCGAGATCGGCCGGACAGCCTATGTCTGTGGTGATGTGAGCCGTGATGAAGATTGTGCCCGCATGGCCGCGGCGACAATCCGCCGATTCGGCCGTCTCGACGGGCTGGTGACTGCTGCCGGCTATTATGAAGAAAAACTGTTGGAACAGGTGACTCCGGTGGATATACAGCATATGTTTGCCGTCAACGTCTATGGCACGATGTATTTGTGTCAGCACTGCCTGCCGTATCTGAAATCGTCCGGCGGCGCTGTCGTTACGGTCAGCAGTGATGCCGGCCTGCAGGGCAACATTGCCTGCTCCGTATATGGTGCGACAAAAGGAGCGGTCATCGCGTTCACCAAATCACTGGCGCTGGAAATGGCACCACACGATGTCCGGGTCAACGTCGTTTGTCCCGGTGATGTAAAAACCCCGCTGCTGGACCGGCAGATGGCTGCCGATCAGACCGTGACGGAAGAATCTATCAAACAGAATTATCCCTTATACCGGATTTGTACGGCGGCGGAAGTAGCCAATGCCATCGCGTTCCTACTCAGCAAAGACGCATCGTATCTTACCGCGGTGGCCCTGCCCGTTGACGGCGGCCTCACGAGCTGGTGAAGAAGAAGAGTACATTTTGTCACAGCTTGGTGCAAGGGTTTGACAATGCCGTAAAAACATGGGAAAATGATAGTAATATACATTAGTATAACGATATGGGGGTGCAGAATATGACAGAAGAAACGAAAACAATGGAACAATTACAGGAAGAAATAGCAAAATTGCAACAGGAAGTCATAGATTTGAAAAACCAGGCTTCACAAGCAGGGGAACAACCAGCTGACAGCGACCAGGCTGCATTGGAAGTCATCAAAAAAATTGATGAATCAACAGAAGATGTGGATTTGAAGGTAGAAACATTATGCCGCTGGGCTGCTGCCCGGGCCGGTGCTATCGTAGTAGCCCCGCTCGTCGGAACAGTGGCACTGATGGCCAATGAAGTATATCTTGTCGGTCGTATTGCCAAGATTTATGACGTAAAATTGAGTGAAAAAGCACTGATTGCTTTTCTCGGTGCCATGGGCAGCCGGATGGCTGGTAACCTGCTGACGACACTGATCCCGTTCAGTGCTATCCAGGTCCCCGTAGCCGTCGGTATCACCTACAGCCTGGGCCGTGTTACCCAGCGCTGGCTCAAGGACGGTATGCCTACCGATATGGGCCCCTATGTGGACATGATGGGTGAATGGAAAGATAAAGCTAAAGAACAGGTGGATAAGCTCCGTGAAAATCCCCTGAAAAACGTGCCTCTGGGTGATGAAACCATCGACTTCATGAAAAAATGGGGCGATGCAGCCAAGGACAAATTGGAAGATGTCAAAGAAAAAAGCCAGGAATTATATCAGAATGTACGGCATCAGCATGATCTGGTAGAAGAAATCAAAGAAGAAAAAGAAGAAGCCGATGATGCAGCTGCAGTATCGGGTACAGAAGAACAGACGGCGGCAGCAGATACCGCGGCTCCGGAAGAAACGAAGACAGAACCGACCGTAGAAGATCAGGTAAAAGCAGCGGTCGAAGATGCCAAGACTCCATTAGAAAATAAATAACAGAAGGTGAATGGCTATGTGGAAAATCCTTTCGTTTTTTGCACGCTTTTATACGCCGGGAAAATTCGTTCGCTTTATTCAGACGACAACCCATAAAGTTCATTTCATTCCTTCGATGCTGGCGTTGTATTATTGCCTGCAGGATAAAGATACGCCTAAATTTGTCAAATTGGCGGTCATGGGGGCGCTGGGATATGTCATCCTGCCGTTGGATTTGATACCGGATATTTTCCCCGGTCTGGGATGGCTGGATGATGCTGCTGTCATTACAGCGGCAATGCGCCTGGCCGGTGCTTACATTAAACCGGAACACAAAGAAAAAGTACGCCATATCATTCCGTTTGCCAAGGTATAGCGGAGTAACAATTCCAACAGTTTCCTGTTGGAATTGTTTGCGTTTGGAATCAGTAAAAAAATAACTGAGCCGGAACGTCCGGTTTTCTTTATTTTCCTTTGACAAATATACTTGTACATCGTAAAATAAAAGGGTATGTTTATTATTAAAGGAGTCTGAATTATGATCACTGTTATTGAGAAAGTTCGCTTTTATGAGACCGATATGATGGGCATCGTCCATCACTCCAATCAGATACGCTGGTTTGAAGTAGCGCGTTGTGAATATCTGCGCCAGGCCGGTATTGATTTGTTTGCACTGATGGATGGCGGGATTACGTTTCCTATCAAACATGTCTCGTGTGAATATATCAGCCCAATCAATTACGGCGATACTATTGAGATTACGACATACCTGCATAAGCTGTCGCGTGCTCAGATGGTATTTGCGTACCGTATCAGCAATCAGGAAGACGGTACGGTCATGGCGACGGGGATGACACAAAATGTTTTTACGCATAAGAAAGATGGTACCGTAGCCAGACTGGATACGGAAGCGTATGCGAAGTTGAAGAAATGCTATGAAGAAGACCTGAAAAATCCCCAAACTGGAGGAATGTCCATTGGATAAAAAAAGGCAGCCTATCGGAGTTTTTGATTCCGGCGTAGGCGGCTTGACCGTTGTCAATAAACTTCGTAAATTGCTGCCCTATGAAAATATCGTGTTCCTCGGTGATTCCAAACGGAATCCCTACGGATCCCGCAGCAAAGAAGAATTGTTGCGTTTTTCCAGAGAAATCCTGCATTTCCTGACGGAGCAGCAGGTCAAGCTGGTGGCTATCGGCTGCAATACCGTGACGGCGTCCGTCTACGATATCATTCGTAATGAAACGGCGTTTCCGCTTATCGGCATGAGTCGTGGCATCCAGACGGCCCGGGAAATCAGCCTGAAAAAGAAAATTGCTGTCTTTGCGACGGATGTGACGATTGCCAACCATGTTCATCGGAATATGGCGGCCCAGCTCGATCCGGAAATCGAAATCATCGAACAAGCCTGTCCGGGTATCGCCGATTGTGTCGAACAGGGAAAATTGCAGGGTCCGGAAATCATGTCGCTGCTGCGGAAATATACAGCTCCGGTCCTGGCTTCCGGTGCGGATACGGCTATTTTCGGCTGTACCCATTATCCCTTCGTCCAGCCGTTGTTCGAAGAGCTGTGCGGGGATAAGATCGTCTTTGTCGATCCGGCGCATGAGATGTCATTGCAAACCTTGGAAATCCTGAAAAAGGATAGTTTGTTGAATCATGACCGCCTGCCGGGATATCTGCGGCTGTGTTTTACCGCCGAAGCCGAACGGGGTGCCCGTTTGGCAGAGCATCTTATTCCGGCTAACGAATTTACTGTTGAAAAAATTGAGTTATAATTAAAAAGGAGTCCTGCGCTGTGTTATTGTATGCACTCATTAACGTTATCGTCGCTGTCATTGGAATCATTGCTGTCCTGTATCTTTTATTTCGTTTCTTCGCCTGGCGTCAGGGCGATGCCCGCTTCGTCATCGAAGCACGCCGCCGTCAGCCTTTCGAATTAAAAAATATAACGCAGGATACAGCCGTATTTGAAACCGAAGTACCCATTAAAAATGCCGGCAAACAACTCGGTACGATCATGGATTTCTATCCCCGGACACTGCTGCCGCGGGAACAATATGATAAAGTCATCGTTCATTCCCAATTGGCCAACAAGGCTGCTGAACGGGATGATAACTATTGGGAATCCGTTATCCTCAACCCCGGCGATACCGGTATGATTCGTGTCACTATCGCGCTGGTCAGCAAGACCCATACGATTCGTGAAGATCTTAAGACATTTCCCGATATGCCCATCGATCTGGTATATCAGGTCGTGGCCCGTAGTGACTGGTATATCCATAAAGCCCGTATTACCCTGAAGGCTTCAGAAGTACAACATGTATTGGAATTGAACTAGGAGGAATACGGTCATGGCAGAATTAGAATTAGTACCTGTAAAAACAAGGATCCTTACGGATAAAGATAATATTGTTGACGTCATCGAAGAATATGCAAAGGACATCGTCGGTCCCGATGATCTGGTTTGCTCAGCAGAAAGTGTCGTTGCCATTACGCAGCACCGCTATACCCGGCCGGAAGATCTGACGCCGTCCTGGCAGTGCCGGCTCATGCGCCGTTTCGTTCCCGGTGAAGGTTCTATGGCCAGCCTGTATGGGATGCAGGCCGCGATGGAACTGGAAGGGGAATGGAAAATGCTGTTCGCCTTCATTATCGGCTTTTTAGCCAAGCTCGTCGGCAAGAACGGCGTGTGGTATAAATTATGCCGGCAGGCATCTCTTACCGATGATGTAACCGGTACGATGCCGCCGTTCGATAAATGTATCGTATACGGCCCGGCTGATCCCGACGGCGTAGCTGAAAAAATTAAAAAACGCATGGGCTGCTATGGCGCCTGTGTAGCCGATGTCAACGATTTGAAACGGTCTGCTGTCCTGGGCCATTCCCGTGGTCTGGATACCCAGAAAATCGCCAAGATCCTCATTGATAATCCTTTTGGTAATGCGTCTCAAAAGACACCTATCGTTGTTATTAAAAACTATGGGAAATTTGCCAAGGAAGAAAATAATAAAAATTAGAATATTGTCGAATCAGTATCCCTGAAAACTTCAGGCCTGCTGTACAAAGGAGGCATAGTATGGGTCAAACAATAGTACTCGCTACCCATAACGCAGGGAAAATACGTGAATTTCAAAGTGCGTTAACACCATTAGGCTATGATGTCATTCCCGTGCATGACATATTACCCGATATCAAAGAACCGGAAGAAACAGGTACGACGTTTGCTGAAAACGCCCGTATTAAAGCAGCGTATTACATGAAAGCGACAGGAAAACCCTGCCTGGCCGATGACTCCGGTATTATTGCCGATGCATTGGGCGACCGCCCCGGTATCTATTCGGCACGGTATGCCGGCGATGACTGTGATGATGAAAAAAATAATCAGAAACTCATAGCCGATTTGTCTGTTGTGCCTCCGAAAGAACGGATTGTTCATTATATTTGTATTCTCGTCCTGCTCTATCCCGATGGGAAGGAAATCAGGTCGTCCGGCTGGTGTGACGGTATTTTGCGTGATTACTATGCCGGCCATAACGGATTTGGGTATGACCCGTTGTTCTATATACCAGAGTTAGGCAAAACGATGGCGGAACTGACGATGGCAGAAAAGAATTCTATCAGCCATCGCGGTGAAGCGTTGGAACGGCTCGTATCGTCACTGCGATGAAACCGGTGTCGATAGGTGTCGTCAGTGACAGCCACGGCCGTTTTAAACGATTGAAAAAAATGGCGGATGAAGCACCGGCCGTTTCCGCCTGGATCCACGGCGGAGATTACAGCAGCGATGCCGATGATTTGGCAACCTATACGGGTGTGCCGGCCTATGCTGTTTTGGGCAACAACGATTATTTCAGGGAATCTACCGCGCCGGAATGCCGCAAAGTGACCCTGGCCGGTGTGACTATCGTCGTTATTCACGGCTGTCAGTGGTATGGGGAAAAAAGACTGGAGAAACTGGTCGAACTGGGGCAGGAGAATAAGGCTTCCCTGGTCATATTCGGTCATACGCACCGCTGCTTCCTCAAGAATATCGATGGCATCACCATCCTCAACCCGGGCAGTATCGGCCTGCCAAGAGACTGTCGTCATGGAACGTATGGAATCGTGACGATTGACCAGAAAAAAATCCAGGATATACGCATGTATGAATTAAGCGATTAGAGAAATATGTTCTCATCGCGAATGCAAAAGGAAATAGATAATGACTATCAAACCAAACAAATTGAAATTATACGGCTTCAATAACCTGACTAAGACTCTCAGCTTCAATATGTATGATATTTGTTATGCCATTAGTGAAACATCGCGGAAGCAATACATCGAATACATCGATGAGCAATATAATGCCGAACGGCTGACAAAAATCCTCAAGAACGTATCAGATATTATCGGTGCCAACATTCTCAACATTGCCAGTCAGGATTATGATCCGCAGGGAGCCAGTGTGACCATTCTCATATCGGAAGAACCATTGGAACCGAAAGATGCCGATGTGGTCTGTCATCTTGACAAAAGCCATCTGACTGTCCATACCTATCCGGAATGTCATCCTCAGGAAGGAATCATGACATTTCGTGCCGATATCGACGTATCGACATGCGGCCGTATTTCGCCGCTGAATGCACTTAATTATCTCTTGGACAGTTTTGATTCGGATATCGTGACCCTGGATTATCGTGTACGGGGATTTACCCGTGATATTACAGGCAAGAAGCTGTTCATCGATCATCGCATCAACTCAATCCAGAACTTTATCAATCCCAAGACGCGGAACCGCTATGATATGGTCGATGTCAATGTATATCAGGAAAACATTTTCCACACCAAGATGATCCTGAAAGAATTTGATCTCGATAATTATCTTTTCAATACCAAGGCCAGCGAACTGGAACCACGCCGGCAGAAACAAATCCGTCAGCACCTCCATCAGGAAATGTTGGAAATCTTCAATGGCCGTAATATGCCAAGCATGAAATAAAATAGCACTCGGGAAAGAGCAAGCAGCAGTTCGTCAGATTCGAACCGCTGGCTGCTCTTTTTTTGCTGATACAAGGGATTGGCACAGGACGAAGCAGGATATATAATAAAGATATAGTAATGATGATAGCGGTATCAGCGGCAGATACCCTGATGGAGAATAAACTGTCACCAGGAATATAGACACAGGGAAGGAAGTGTTTACGATGGCACAACAGGCCCATACGACGTCCCATTCTGTGAAAAAGGAGGCTGCAGCATGCAGGAAGAATGTTTGATTTGTAAGGCCCCGCTTGAATATTTGGAAAAAGATGTGTTGATGGAATGTGCGATTTGCCACAAAAAGGAATATGCCAAGACACGCTGTGTCAACGGACATTATGTTTGCAATGAATGCCATACGCAAGGCATGGATGTCGTCATTCACATCTGTTTACAGGACAGCAGCAAAAATCCATTGGTGATACTGGAAAAATTAATGTCTCAGCCGTTTTGTCATATGCACGGACCGGAGCATCATGTTCTCGTCGGTTCGGCATTGCTGACGGCGTTTAAAAATGCCGGCGGGGATATCGACCTGGAAGCAGCCCTGATAGAAATGCAGAGCCGGGGGAAGAAAGTTCCCGGTGGTGCCTGTGGTTTTTGGGGTGCTTGCGGAGCCGGTATCAGTACGGGAATATTCGTGTCTATCATTTCTAAATCCACGCCCCTGGCAGTAGAAGCGTTCGGATTGTCCAATCAGATGACCGCCAAAGCACTGGAACAAATCGGCCGTATCGGCGGACCGCGTTGCTGCAAGAGGGATTCCTATCTGTCCATATTGGCAGCCATCGATTTTGTGGCAGCGCATTTTCATGTATCCATGGAAAAATCTAAGGTTATCTGTACCCGGTCGGCGATGAATAATCAGTGCATCGGCAAACGGTGTCCCTTTTCGAAAGCGAATCAGTAGCATACGGCTGCTCCGGATTATCAGGAAACAGTAAACAAACAGGGTATCTCACTAGTATGTGCTAGTGAGATACCCTGTTTGTTTTATGGATGGTAAACGGTATGTTAATCCATTTTATATTCATCATTCCAGGCATCGATACGATCCCGGTAAGCGCTGTCAGCAGCATATTTCTTGTTCTTGTAATATCCTACCGTCAGGAAGGGAATGACAATGATGAAGATTGCCAGATAGCCGCAATATCCGTATCCGTATTTGATGATATTGGTCAGGCCGACGATGGATACCGTCATGGACAGGATGATGATAAAGAGCGTGACGATGCCGGAACGAATGACGGGGTTCTTGGAAACATGTTTCAGCTTAGGCGTTTCAGAGAAACGGGCCGTAAATCCGAAAACCGTCGTAATGCCGGTGGAAATCAGGCACAGGAGCAGGCAGATACTGTATACAATGGTCAGCCAGGGCATCCCCATAGCCTGACAGCTGGTCAGTGTCGGCAGCGGGGACTTCCCGTATATGCCGGTCCATCCTAACAGCATGCAGACGGATAACGTCAGGGCTACGGCATTCATGGCAAACGAAAACCACATGGAAGTAGAACAATTGCGGCGCGTAAGCAGGGGCGTACCGACGGCGATCATCGTCGGAATGACGACGCATTGGAAACCGGCGTACGTGAACGCATTCAGGATGGCTTTAGGCAGCATGGAAAATCCATTCATTTCGAAATCAGCGGTCATTGCATGCGTGATCGTAGACGTTCCGGGAGCGCTGCCGGCCATCATGATGCCGATAGCAAATATAAGAATAGCACTGATAAGGATAGCGATACCCATATACGTCGTAGCTTTGCGCACCAGATCGGCACCGAAGATAGTCAGGACGAAGACAATAGCCCCGACAACCAAAATCCCCAGATAGTAGTTCAGATGGAGCTGATCCTGCAGGGCCGAAGCAGCACCGGAAATAGCAGCGGAGACCGCCATGAGGACCATGATATAAAAGAACAGTTCAAACAGGTATTCGACCGACTTGGCCGGACTGTACAAGTTGACAAAAAGCTGTTTATAACTGACCAGATGCCGTGAATTATACATATTCATCGCTTCCTTGATAGTCAGTGTCAACAACAGCATCGTAATGATAGCGGTAATAGGTCCCAGCCAGCCCAGTCCGATAAAATACACATTGGCCTGATTCCCGGTGGCAAATCCGCCGCCGGCGTGAGAGCTGAATAATACGGCTCCGACAGAAAAACAAATACTCAGTGATGCGGCCTTGGCCGTTGTTGGTGTTTCCATGGAAATTCCCCCTCAAAGATATATAAAACGTTACTGAGAGAAACGAAAACGCCTTTCGTCTCTTCAGCATGATTGCTAAGAGACGAAAGGCGTAATATACTTCCGCGGTACCACTCTTGATTCGTCTTCGATGAAGACGCTCTCTCGGATACGGCAGTATGCGATATCCATGCTCTGTAACGGGAGTTCCCGTATTGGCTTACTTAATTCGGCCGTTCCGTTCAGCAATGAGTTCGATCTGTATTCCGTACTGCCTCACACCGGCCGGCAGCTCTCTGTATCATGAATGCAGATGTACTAATTTGCGTCATTACGTTTGTGACGTTTGATTAAAAGTAATAGTATCACGGTAGGAGACAACTGTCAAGCATTGATTCCAGGAAACGGGCAGTAACAAATGGTATCGCTGATAATTAATTGGTAAGAAAAAAGTTATAATTTCATAAAAATTGAATATTTTATTAATAAATGAAAAATAGATATAATAAAGCCAGAAAGAAAATTCCGGAATTGCAGAAATGAAAAAGTATTTGAAATACGTGAACGTAAATGAATAGAAAATGAGGTATGATTTATGACTAATGATGCGTATTTGTACGCATAAGGAGGAATTTTCATGGATATGAATATGGCAATTGTATCTTTGCTATTGTTAGTAGCGGTTATTGCCGTCGGATTCAAAAAAAAGGTCAATGTAGGGATAGTTGCAATCTGTATTGCATTTATATTCGGGATGACAATGGGAATCAAGGATGTTGACATCATCAAAGGATTCGGGACCAATCTTTTCATTATGCTCCTGGGGATTACATTACTGTGCAGCATTGCGCAGACCAATGGGGCCATTGATTTATTTGCCAGGAAATGTACGGCCATGGTAGGGAAAAATACATGGCTGGCGCCGGTCATGATCTGGATCATTGGGGCTATTATTTCCGGTGCCGGTCCGGGAAGCATCCCGTCTCTCGGCATCGTTTGTGCGATTGCCGTACCGTTCGGCATTGCGACCGGATACAGTCCTATCATGATGTGCATCCTGGGTGAGGTAGGGGTGTTTTTTGGCCGGTTTACCCCGATTACGACGGATTGCAGTGTCATCATGTCGGTTGCAGCGCCGCAAGGGTATACGGAGTATAGCACCACGTTGATGCTGAGTGCATTGATCGTTAGTATCGTTGAAGCCATTTTCGTATTTGTCGTTTTTAAGGGATATAAAGTAAAATGCAACAGTGAAATGAAAATAGGCGATTTACCCGGATTTAATCGTAATCAGCTGCTTACATTGATTGGGTTTGCTGTTTTAGTACTTGTAGTCTTGATTTTCCGTAAAAATGTAGGCCTGGTAGGATTTGCCGTCAGTTCCATTTTAATCCTTCTCGGTGCTGTTGATGAACGGCAGGCTATTTCCAGAGTTCCCTGGGGGACACTGATTATGATTACCGGCGTAGGGGTGCTGATGAAACTGGTCATTAGTGCCGGCGGTATTCAGTTGCTGTCGACCCTGCTCAGTTCCATCATGACGCCGCAGACGGCAGCAGCCATTACCGGGGCCAGTGCCGGGATTATGTCCTGGTTTTCGTCAGCGACGGGGGTTGTGTATCCAACGATGATTCCTACTGTCGGAAGTATCGCCGGATACATGAATGGTACGGTTGATCCCAATGTGCTGATTACAATGATTTCAATCTGTGCAGCCTATGCGGGGCTGAGTCCGGCCTCTACGGGTGGCGGTTTGATTTTGGCGGCTTCGGCAACAGATCCTGATTTTTCGGAGAAAGATGAAGCGAAACTGTTTGCGAAGTTATTTATACTGTCCGCGATAGCATTGTTAATTATTGTTGTCATGGCGTTGTTGGGCGTATTCAATTTATTTGTGTGATATTAATGTTTAAAGCGGGAGCTGACAAAGTTGATAAAACTGTCAGCTTCTTTTGTTATAAAGGCGTCTTTACGCCAAATGACGGCGACGTTCAGCTTCATGGGATCCTTGAAGGGAATCATGATGATGCCATCTTTTTCTTCGATTACCTGCGGCAGGAGAAACGCATTGGCAATAGCATTGCGTACGAATCCTTTGATGGTCATGACTTGATTAGAATTGAAAAGGATATTGGGTGTGATATGATCCCGGAGAAAGCGGTTGCGCAGGACCTGTTGGTGATAGTAGCCCATAGAAAAAAGAATAAGCGGATCCTTGTCGATATCCTTCATATCGATAGCGGTTTTATCTGCCAGGCGATGCTGTGAATCTACGCAGTACATAAGCTGTGTCTCTCCTAAATACTGGGAGTTCAGAGCCGGTAATTCATTTTCTCCCATGGTGATGATAGCTAGTTCCAATTCACCCTTTTTGACCATACTTTTGGCGGTTTCTGAACCAGCTTCACGTACTTTAATGTGAATTTCCGGATGTTTTTTATTGAATTGAGAAAATATCTGTGGGAAAAGAAAATATCCGATCATGGGAGGAATGCCGACGGAAATCGATTGATGGTTTTCGCTGAGATGTTGGAAGTCTTCAACCAGGTTATCAATATTTTCCAGGATGGCATCACAACGTTTTAAGAACAAGTCTCCTTCCGGCGTAGGGTTGACGAATTTTTTGCTGCGATATAGTAAGGGGATTCCTATTTCTTCTTCCAAGGCTTTGATGGAAGTAGTAATACCGGGTTGAGAAATGTAAAGTGTTTCGGCGGCTTTTGTAATACTGCCCAGATGACAGGCTGTTGAGAAATATCGCATTTGAGTGATTTTCATTATTTGCTTACCTCACAATTATCATAAGAAAAAATTATTTTTATATCAAATTATAATATTTTATTTATTTTAACAAATTGAGTATGATTAAGTCAACAGGAACGCACTTGGGCGGAGATGCGGCTGCAAGAGCGAAATCCGTTTTGTGGTCTTAGATACGGAGGGAATACATATGACAGAGTATGAGTATTTTATAGGAAATGATTTTATTCGCATTTCAAAAGACAAATTGGAAGAAATCAAACAGTATGGAGCATGTGTTGTCAGTGATGCGTTAAAAGGGTTTAATGCGATGGATGGACGGATCAGGACCATGGTTCCGGGGAAGAAAATTTGTGGATGTGCGGTTACAGTCCGTCTCCGGCCCGGGGATAATCTTTTCTTGCACGAAGCAATCGAGCAGGTGAGAGAAGGAGATATCATCGTTATTGATACTGGCAGCGATTATCGGCATGCGGTTATTGGCGGCATCATGTCCGGTGCTGCGTTTGCAAAAAAACATATTGCCGGTTTGATCGTCGATGGCGCGGTACGTGATGTTGAAGAACTTCGTAAAAACGGCTACCCGGTTTTTGCTGCGGCGATTGTACCGAATACCGGTGATCATGAAGGACCGGGTATGCTGAATCAGCCCGTAAGTTGTGGCGGCGTTCCGGTCATGCCCGGAGACATCATCGTCGCAGATGATAATGGAGTGGCAGTTATACCACAGCATAGCGTATCCTTCGTCCTGGAAAATTGTAAGAAAAAAATCATCAAAGAAAAAAAGAGGATAGATGAAATCGAAAAAGGACAGATTACGTCTTCGCTGCTTCTCAAAAAGTTACATGCTCAGGGATTTTAATACAGATACTTGTTATTTCTTTTATCTACCAGCAGAAAGGAATTTATTATGGATGTATTAGCTCGCAAATTAAAGGATTTAACCAAGGTAAAAGCGGATTGGTGCCTATTGACCGACAGCATTTCTGAAATGGATTTGGACATATTGGTACAGGCAAAGGTAAAGAATCCGTCAGCGGTCTTAGTTACGGTGGATCACGATACTCCGTCTGGTACGGTAGCCGTCGCCCACAAACAAAAACGAATCAGGGATTTTGCTAAAAAATGGCAGATGCCCTATCGCTATGGTGCAGGCATCGGATACTATATCGCCATGGAAGAATTCATTCACGCCGGTGACATCGTTGTTTGTAATGGTACGCATGCGGCAACTGTCGGGGCTGTCGGAGCGTTAGGCATCCGTTCGGATGCAGCGGGTTTAAAGAAAATATTGGAAGGAGAGTTGGTACATCTTACTGCCACAGAGATAGTTCCGGTCAATGTGACCGGGAAATTTGATGATATTGTCAGTGCCAAAGATTTTTCATTGATGCTTATCCATGAAAAGAAATATGCCGGCAAAATTATGGCGCTGTATGCCCCGGATTTTACATTTGCAGACAAGGTAACCATTTGTAATCTTCTGCCTTCCGGCGGGATCCGCAGCGCATATTTTACAATGGAAAAACAGGCAGACGGTTTCTCCTATAGAACAGAAGATGTGCAGCCCCTGGCAGTATTGCCCGATGGTTTTTCTAAGATAGCATCATCATCCTGCATCGACGGTATACGTGTCAATCAAGTGTTTATTGGCGGCTGTGCCGGTGGCAGCATTGAAGTATTGCGAAAAGCAGCGCAGCTTTTGAAAAACAAAAAAGTCAGTAAGTATGTCCGGGTCATAATAGCTCCGGCCAGTGCAAAAATATACGCACAGGCCATTGATGAAGGTCTGATCGAGGTGTTCATGGCGGCACAGGTATTAGTCATGAATCAGGGGTGTTCGGCCTGCTGGGCGCAGAGTCAGGGACGATGTGATACGAATGAAGTCTTTGTTACGACAGGCTCTATTAATACCAAATATTGGTGCGGAGCGCAAAATAACGGTATCTATATTACTTCGCCTGCTAGTGCGGTAAAAGCGGCATTAACCGGCTTTTATTATGAAAATTAAGGAGGATACCCATGGATATTCAATTTAAAAGCAGAATTTGGTGTCTTGGTAATAATATTGATACGGATGTCATCATGATGACCAAGTATTTGGCCCTGCCTGAACTGGAGGATATGATTCCGCATCTGTTCGAACCGGTACGGCCAGAACTGGCCGGCAAGCTGCGGCAGGGAGATTGTATCGTAGCAGGTACTAATTTTGGCTGTGGCTCATCTCGTGAAATGGCGGCTTCCGTTTTAAAAAAAGCCGGCATTCGTTGTGTCATTGCGAAAAGCTTTGCGAAAATTTTTTTCCGTAATGCTATCAATAATGGATTGTTGCTTATTGAATGCGATGGAATCCAGGAACATTGCTGCGAAGGGGATATGGTAGAAGTAGAAGTCGGAAAAAGTCTTCGGTGTAACGGCACAGAATACCCGATACCCGTCTTTAGTGAGGAAGTATTGGCAATATTGCAGTATGGAGGGCTGACGGCCCGCATGCAGGCGATGAATAAGAAGACCCATGCCGGATACCAGCATATGGTGAATCTACGTAAGGATATACATCAGCCGGGGCATACGTTAGCAGAACAGCTGATCATCAATAATACAGGTAAAAAAGTCAGTCCGGGGGATGTTGTGACCGTTTCCGTAGATGAAGCAATTCTTCATGATATTTATGTCCCCTATATATTTAATCAATTCCGTACCATGGGATTCAAACAAGTATTTGATACGAATAAGATAACTGTTATGCAGGATCATTTATATCCCACCTGTCTGGATGATGACCCGCGTTGTTTTCGGTATAGCAATCGATTCCAGGATGAATACGGCATCCAGAAAGTATATGCGACAGAAGGAATCTGCCATCAGTTAGCCATGGAAAAGAAAATTGCCTATCCGGGTAAATTTATTTTCGGTACCGACAGCCATACGACCAGCTGTGGCGCTGTCGGGGCGTTTGCAACCGGTGTTGGCTATACGGAAATGGCAGCGATTATTGGCAGTGGGGAGTTATGGATCCGGGTTCCCGGTGCTATCAAGGTCGTTGTAGACGGGAAATTGCCCAAAGGTGTATTTCCGAAAGATGTCATATTAAAAATCCTCGGTGATTTGACGGCAGGGGGAGCTATTTATAAATCCCTTGAATTTACCGGATCGACATTCAGTCAAATGAGCCTGGCCGGCCGTATCACGATTGCCAATATGGCTGTTGAATGCGGTGCTAAGACGGCGTTATTTGAACCGGATGAAACGACTGCGGCATATTGTGGATTTGATCCGGCGCAGTTTTCCTGGCTGCACTTTGATGATGATGCGACGTATGAACGTGTCCTTACCTATAAGGCTGAAAATATGGAACCGTATATGGCGTGCCCGTATTCGGTAGACAATGTAAAACCATTGCGTGAAGTGCAAGGGACTGCGATAGATCAGGTATTTTTAGGAAGTTGTACGAATGGTCGTCTTGAAGATATTGCCATTGCCGCTAAAATCCTGGCGGGACGTCATATTGCGCCCTATGTAAAATTCATTGTGACTCCGGCCTCTAAAAAGGTCTATCGGGAAGCAATGAAAAAAGGGTATATCAAGGAATTAATCTTGGCGGGGGCCATGGTTACGCATCCGTATTGTTCGCTCTGCCAAGGCCGGAGCGGCGGTCTTGTCAGCGCCGGAGAAGTAGTTATCGGTACTCACAATCGTAATTTCATCGGCCGCATGGGAAGCCCGCAGGCGCAAACATATTTAGGAAGTCCGGCGATTGCCGCTGCCTCAGCGCTGGAAGGGAAAATCGCTGATCCGGCCGGGTATCTTTAATAGATACGAATACAGTTAGCTGATACATAGCAAAATCCAACTTTGGTATACGGTTTGCTGAATAGCAAACGTTGCGTATAAATTAAAAAAATAGGAGGAATTGAAAATGAGTAAAAAAATGATGACGATGGACGGAAATACAGCGGCTGCATATGTGTCGTATGTATTTACGGATGTAGCTGCAATTTATCCGATTACCCCATCATCGACCATGGCTGAAAAAATGGATGAATGGGCTACCAAAGGTGTCAAAAATATGTTCGGCCAGGTTGTAAAAGTACAGGAAATGCAGGCCGAAGGCGGCGCTGCCGGTGCTGTTCACGGGTCACTCATTTCAGGAGCATTGACGACAACGTATACCGCTTCGCAGGGATTATTACTGATGATTCCCAATATGTACAAAATTGCCGGCGAAATGCTGCCGGGTGTTTTCCATGTAGCAGCCAGAGCATTGGGAACCAATACGCTTTGTATTTTTGGCGATCAGCGCGATGTGATGGCTTGTCGCCAAACGGGATTCGCCATGCTGGCGGAAGCAAGCGTGCAAGAAACAATGGACCTTTCCGCTGTAGCTCACCTTGCAGCCATTAAAGGCCGTGTACCATTCCTCAACTTTTTTGATGGATTCCGTACCAGTCATGAAATCCAAAAGATTGAAGCATTGGATTATGATGATTTGGCGGATCTGGTAGATATGGATGCCGTCAGGGATTTTCGTGACCGCGGTACGAGTCCGGATCATCCGACGACAAAGGGCTCATTGGAAAATTCGGATATCTATTTCCAGCAGCAGGAAGTACAAAACAAATACTACGAAGCACTGCCGGATATAGTCGAAGAATATATGAATAAAATCAGTGTGCTTACGGGTCGTCAATATCATCCGTTTACCTACTATGGTGCACCGGATGCGGACCGTATGATTATTGCTATGGGTTCTCTTTGCGATGCGGTAGAAGAAACCGTGGATTATTTAAATGCCCGCGGCGAAAAGGTAGGACTTTTATCGGTACATCTGTATCGTCCGTTTTCGGAAAAATATTTCCTGAAATATATTCCTGATACAGTGAAGAAAATAGCAGTTTTGGATCGTACCAAAGAACCAGGTGCTGTTGCTGAACCCCTTTTCCTCGATGTCAAAGGAATCTATGAAGGAAAACCGGATGCGCCGCAAATCGTTGGCGGCCGTGCCGGATTAGGCGGTAAAGATACAACGCCGAGCCATATCCTGGCCGTTTTTGAAAACTTGAAACAACAGCAGCCGAAGAATCATTTTACGGTAGGAATCATAGATGATATTACCCATACATCCCTGCAGCCGGGCGAAGATATCGATACGACACCCAAAGGAACGACGGCTTGTAAATTCTGGGGTCTCGGTTCGGATGGGACTGTCGGGGCCAATAAGAGCGCAATCAAGATTATCGGTAATCATACAGATATGTATGCCCAGGCATATTTTGCATATGATTCCAAAAAATCCGGCGGCATTACCGTGTCTCATCTGCGCTTTGGCAAGAGCCCAATCAAATCCCCGTATTTGATTAATAAAGCCGCTTTTGTATCCTGCTCTCAACAATCCTATGTATATAAATATAATGTCCTCGCCGGATTGAAAAAAGGAGGCAATTTCCTTCTTAATACGATTTGGACTCCGGAAGAACTGAATCAGAATCTGCCGGCTTCGATGAAACGATATATTGCTAAAAATAATATCCGGTTTTATACCATGAATGCAGTCGACATAGCTCGGCAGATTGGCTTGGGCGGCCGCTTCAATATGATTATGCAGGCTGCATTCTTTAAGATAGCTGATATTATTCCCATCGCAGATGCCGTGACGTATTTGAAGGATGCCGTCGTTACCAGCTATGGCAAAAAAGGCCAGCATATTGTTGACATGAACAATGAAGCCATTGATAAAGGCATTTCGGAAATTGTGGAAATACCTGTTCCGGCAGACTGGGAAACAGCAAAAGACACCGTAAAAGTTCAAAAGCAGGTACCGGAATTTATTACGAAGATACAGAATCCGGTCAATGCGCAGGAAGGGGATTCCTTACCTGTCAGTGCGTTTATCGGTCTTGAAGATGGAGCCTATCCGCAGGGAACTGCTGCCTATGAAAAACGTGGCGTAGCCATTGCAGTACCGGAATGGCAGGCAGAAAAATGTATCCAGTGTAATCAGTGTGCCTTTGTCTGTCCCCATGCAGCCATCCGGCCGATTCTGCTGACGGATGCAGAAGCAGCGGCAGCTCCGGCAGGATTACAAACCAGACCGGCTGTAGGAGCAAAGGGATTGAACTTCACGATGGCAGTCAGCGTAATGGATTGTCTGGGCTGCGGCAGCTGTGTAGCGGTCTGCCCGGCGAAAGAAAAGGTCCTGGATATGAAACCATTTGCCAGTCAGGAAGACAAGGCATCGCAGTGGGACTATGTTGTTAATGTGGCGACAAAAGAAAATCCAATGAACAAATTTACAGTCAAGGGAAGTCAGTTTGAACAACCGTTACTTGAATTCTCCGGGGCTTGTGCCGGCTGTGGTGAAACGCCATATGCCAAACTGGTTACGCAGCTTTTTGGCGACCGCATGATGGTAGCAAATGCGACAGGCTGTTCCAGTGTCTGGTCCAGCAGTGTGCCGTCTATGCCGTATACGACCAATGACAAAGGTCACGGTCCGGGATGGGCGAACAGTTTGTTTGAAGATAATGCTGAATTTGGCCTGGGCATGTTCTTAGGCACGACACAGATGCGTGACAAGATAGCGATGGACATCCGGGAAGCCATGGATGCGCCACAGATGGCACCAGCTGACAAAGCAATCCTTCAGGAATGGCTCGATCAGAAAGATTCTTCGGAAGGAACCCGGGAACGGGCGGATGCTGTAACAAGCGTTGCTGAAAAAATGAAAGATTCCTGCCCTGTTTGTGCCCGGATTTATCAACGTCGGGATGACCTTGTCAAGCGGAGCCAGTGGATCTTTGGTGGCGACGGCTGGGCATATGATATTGGCTTCGGCGGTCTGGATCATGTACTAGCCCAAGGCGAAAATGTCAATGTCATGGTATTCGATACGGAAGTATATTCTAATACCGGCGGTCAATCGTCAAAAGCAACACCGACAAGTGCCATCGCAAAATTTGCTGCAGGCGGCAAGAAAACAAAGAAAAAGGATTTGGGACGAATTGCCATGACGTATGGTTACGTATATGTGGCACAGGTTGCGATAGGGGCTGATAAGAATCAGTGTCTGAAGGCGGTCAAAGAAGCCGAAGCCTATGATGGACCAAGTCTGATTATCTGTTATGCTCCTTGTATCAATCACGGTATCAAGAAAGGGATGGCGAATAGCCAGATTGAAGCTAAATTGGCAGTGGATGCAGGATACTGGCATCTTTACCGATATAATCCGGATGTAGAAGCGGCAGGGAAAAATGGCTTTACCCTGGATTCTAAAGATCCACAGGGGAATTTCCGGGAATTCCTTTTAGGCGAAGTACGATATGCGTCTCTGAAAACTGTTTTTCCGGAAAAAGCGGAAGAATTCTTTACCAGGACAGAAAAAGATATGGATAATCGTCTGGCATCTTATAAACGATTAGCCGGGAAATAGAGGGTATAGCATTGCTGTAAGAATTAGCAGGTTGTCTGTTGATAAGATCATTAGAAAACAATATCGTCAGCTGTATTAATGGCTGGCGATATTGTTTTTTATGTTTTATGGTATACGGTGGTTTGGAGAGCGGTTGTGTTATATAATAGATACGTATTTCAAAAAATGAAAGGGAAGTGTAAGAATGAATTCACGGATTCAACAGCTTTGCGAACGACAGTTTCACCTCAGTACCTTTAATACGACAATCAGTACGGAAATCATTGCCGGTCTGACGACATTTGCTACCATGGCCTATGTATTGGCCGTTATTCCCCGGATGATGGGCGAGACGGGTCTTCCGGTCAGTGAAGTGCTGACCGCCATGGTCCTGATGATTTTCTGTACGACTGTGGCCATGGCGCTGTATACCAATCGTCCCTTTGCGCTGGCACCGGGCATGGGGAGTGTGGCTATCTTCTCCATTACGCTGGTACAGCTGCAGCACGTGTCCGTGGGCATCGCCTGCGGTATCGTGTTCCTCAGCGGTATTTTGTTCCTCGTCGTTACCCTCCTGGGGATACGGGAAGCAATCGTGTTGGTCATCCCGAAGGGAATCAAGATTTCCATCAGTGCCGGCGTAGGCATGTTCCTGGCTGTCATCGGCATGCGCAATGCCCATATCCTGGCGGCCAACTCTAAAAAGGTCGCCTTATCCTTTGGGGATATCTCCCAGCCGGCAGTCATTTTGGCAGCTATCGGTTTTGTGCTGCTGCTGGCACTGAAAGCGAGAAAAGTGCGCGGTGCGGCACTGATTAGTATCATCATCGCCACGCTGATTGGTATCCCAATGGGCATTACGAAGATTCCGGCGACGATTTTTTCCATGCCGGCGGGAATGACCGATGTGTTTATGGATTTTGATTTATGGGGTGCCTTGGATATCAAATATATACCGTATTTATTTGTATTCTTCCTGCCGGATTTCTTTTCCAGTTTCGGCACGGCAATCGGTATCGGCGGCAAGGCCGGATTTCTTGATAAAAACGGTGATCTGCCCAATATAGACCGAGTATTTAAAGTCGATTCCGTTGCTGCTACGGTGGGGGCTTTTTTCTCCATTCCCGTACTCATTACCTATCTGGAATCCGGTGCCGGTGTGGAAGCCGGCGGCCGTACCGGCCTGACATCGCTGACGACGGCGGTCGTGTTCCTGCTGGTGCTGGCGGTTACCCCGATTGCCCTGATGATACCGGCTGCGGCAACGGCGCCTATCCTGGTATACGTCGGTGTCAGCATGATGTCCGGCATGCGTAATCTGGATTATGCGGATATGGCTGAATATATCCCGGCATTTCTTTGTGTTGCCTTTACGGCCTTTACCTTCAATATCGCCAATGGGATTTCCGTTGCCTTTATTTCCTATGTCATCATCAAATTGGCCATGGGTCGCGGGAAAGAAATGACCATAGGTCATTATCTGTTGGCATTGCTGCTGATGTATTACTTCTATGCCATGGCCGGCGTGAAATAGACGAAAGGGATGGCTGTTATGAAAATTGATTTGTATCTGACACATGCCAGGATATTTAACGTATATCTTAAAAAATTCATAGAAGGAAATATCGCCGTTTCCGGCGGACGCTTTTTATATATCGGTACCGTCGAACCGCCGGTACAACCCTTAAAAACCATTGATTTGGCGGGGAAATATGTCATTCCCGGTATGATCGACTGCCACATGCACATTGAAAGTACCATGGTGGCACCGCATACCTTTTTGCGGGGCTCCGTCAAAAACGGTGTGACGACCCTGATTGCCGAACCGCATGAAATCGCGAATGTTTTTGGCGTAGAAGGTATTCGGGCCCTTGCCGCTGCGGCAGCGGACGGTCCGGCCCATGTTTATATCGCCATTCCCAGTTCCGTCCCATCGACCAATGAGACACTGGAAACGACGGGAGCCGTCATCGGTACAGCGGAAGTGGAACAACTTCTCCACATGGATCAGGTCATCTGTCTGGGCGAAGTCATGAACGGTCACGATTTGATTGCTGATGACCATTCCCGTATCAGTGAACTGGTCCGTCAGGTACGCCATATCCGTCCGGATTTTCCGCTGGAAGGGCATTTGCCGCGGTTCCTGGACTGGGATTTGGCTCGTATTCTCTATACGGGAGTGAACTCCGACCATACGGACCAATCGGTGGAAACGGTGCGGCAGCGCATTGCCAATGGCTGTTTTATCGAATTGCAGGACAAGACACTGCGTCCGGATATCGTACAATATATCATCGATGAAAATCTGTTCGAACACATGGCTATCGTGACCGATGATACCATGCCGGATGATTTTGTGGAACGGGGTACGCTCAACTATCTGGTACAGAAAGCCATGAATCTGGGCTTCACACCGGAACAGGCCGTGTATACTACGACGTATACGCCAGCCCGCCGCATGGGCCTGCGCGACCGGGGCAGCATCGCGCCCGGCAAGGTTGCCGATTTTGTTATCCTGGATAATCTCAACGATTTCCACATCTGTAGTACCTATTGTGACGCCAAAGAAGTATATAATCGTAACGTACCGCCCGTGGAAGAACAGCGCGATACGTCTTTTCCCAATCGGTTCTATCACAGCGTCCACGCTGCGCCTATGAAGGAAGACGATTTTGTCCTCCCTACAGAACAACAAGACGGTACTGTCCGCTGCCGCCTGCTGGTAGTCAGCAGCGATACGACCTTTGTGCAATCGGAAGAAGTCGAAGTACCGGTCCGAAATCATGAAATCGATTGGGACGACAGTCCCTATAATCTGGCTGTCGTTGTGGAACGGCACGGTAAAAATCACGGCCGCGGCTATGCACGTCCTACGGATGCCATACAGCGACTACGAAAAGGTAAAAATCACGGCCGCGGCTATGCACTGGTCGGTGGCAGTGCCTTGAAACGGGGTGCGGCGGCGACGACGTATGCGCACGACCATCATAATCTGCTCATTATCGGGCAGAATAAACGGGATATGATGACGGCTGCCAATGCGGTCATCGAGGCCCAGGGCGGGTATGCTGTTGCATATCATGGCAGCGTGACAGCCTTTGCGCCGCTGCCTATCGCCGGTATCCTGTCAGATCAGCCGCTGCCTGTATTGGGCCGGCAGATACAGAAGGTGCGCGCTTCACTGGAATCTTTAGGCTATGTCCATCATAACGTGATCATGTCCCTCAGTACTCTGTCGTTGCCGGTCAGCCCGTTTTATAAGCTGACAGATAAAGGTATTGTCGACGTACAAAAGCAACGCATCGTACCGTTGGTAATTGATGGTTAGAAGGGTAAGCAGTTGTTAGTTATTGAGGAGAGCGGTTCTTGGTTGTTGGAAACCAGGAATCGTTCTTTTTTTGCCTCACCTTCGATGGGGTAGCCGCTGCCCATTCTCCTGTCCGTTCAGATGTCACCATCCTATTGTTGCCGCTTTTATCCTCAAAGAAAAGACGCCCATATTCGTTAGGATAAGGGCGTGGGTTCGCAACACATGGCAAGAATGGGTTTTCTTTTCGGATTCAGCTGGCAACAGGACGGATGGTGCCAAATTCACGGCCAGAAGAACGGGCAGCTTGGGAATGTCGTGTGTGTTCGTTCTGCGAAGAAAGAGGTGGACATCATCCTTATTTCGTCCGCCAAATGGATGGACAAAACAAGGATGCTGTTCACCAGTAGCAATTGCGGAGGAGAAAATCAGTTATTCGTTGTTGAAGGAGCGGTTCTTGGTTCTTAAGAAATTGTTATCTAACAACCGCATTTATAAGAACGAACAAACAACAACCAACGCTTTTCCCTATGAATACATAATGATAATATACGTATAATATTATCATTATGTATTTTTATAAGTGGCCATTTTTTCGCTAAACCATCCTTTAAAGGGTATATTTTTAGAATGAGTACCAAGACAATAAATGGCTTAGCAAAGCCAATTAAAAGAAAAAATAAGTTGTATTTTAAAGTATACTTTAAAATACAACTTATTTTTTTGTGAATTTAGCTCTTATCGACATTATATCTCTTTTATTTATACAATTCAAGCCGTATTTTGTTATATTTAATCATTTTTGGGCCAATCTGATAAAAATCGTCCAATTGTATTTTAAAGTATACTTTAAAATACAGTTTTGCCCTCAAAAAGTGAGAAAACATCCCATTCTCAAAATTGAAAAATTACAGAATACAGGAGGCGCCTATGCAATTCAATATAACGACTGATTATGCAATACGGACGGTATTGTATCTGGCCATTACCAAGCGTCTGGCTACCGCAACGGAAATATCCAAGGCAATGAACATCCCTCAAAATTATCAACTGAAAGTAACCAGCCCGCTGGTGAAAAAAGGAATCCTAAAGAGAATCCAGGGGGTGAAAGGCGGGTTTTGTCTGGGACGGGACAGTAAAGATATTACGTTGTATGACATTATCAACACGATGGAAACGACGACCAATATCAATCCTTGTCTGGATAAACGGAAAGGCGGTGGTCGTTTTACAGACACGCCGTGTCCGATACGAGATTTTTATGAAAGAATACAAATGGATTTAGAAGAACAATTGCAACAGATGACTGTCAATAAATTGAGTGAAAAAGTGGAACACTAAAAACATACGTGACAATATCAATATTATTACAACCGCTACTACATACTTCAATCTGTCTATGGAAGTATTGGAAAAGTGGATACCGATTTACAAAGCAATTTTTTATGAGTTAAAAACATACTCGACAGTAAAAGTATTATTACCGCGATTGCAATAATAAAATTACAGTCATATAACAGGGCCGTAATTTCATTATATAAGAATACCCGTATTTATTTTTAGAAAGGGGCATATATATGAATAAGATATTCAAGGTGATTTGGAGTAAGACAAGGCATTGCAACGTCGTCGTGTCGGAACTCGCAAATAACCACAGCAGCTCCGAAAGTACACGAGGGACATCAATGGTCAAAGCGGCGAGATTAGCCGTCATGGCACTGGTTTGTGGTACCGTGTTGACGCTGGGGGGCGTGGGCTATGCGAATCCGGTAGCCTATCCGACAACCGGTGCTAATTATTAGGAGAAAGGTTGTTCATCGGGAAAAACAATGAACAACCTTTCTTCATATTGATATATTGGCAATTTTGTACAATCTATAAAATTCTTATAAAAACAATATATTACCATAAACAAAACATTTAATGACAGAATATAAATAACATGATATTCTATAAGAATAGTCAAATATTTTTAGTAACTGGGTTTATATACATTCCCCAAAATGAATTTATTTTATGATACATAAGGAGAAATGGAAAATGGATAAGAGTAACTATGTAAGCAGAGCTGTAGCGGTATCGTTATTAGGGGCGATTTTTTGGGTGCCGGCCGGTGGGATGGCCTCGGCTGCCATAACCAGTCCTGCCGTCGTCGATACGAGTACAACGACGTCGACAGACGGGGTGAACATAACCGGCGGTACATTAGTGGACGGCGTCAATAGCAAGACGGCGCTGGCCGTAACGGGTGGCAAGACCCTTACCGTAACCGGCACGACGGATATTACGGAGACTGCCGATAATTCCGCCTATAAACTGCATGGTGTTACCGTCGATACAGATACGACACTGACGATGAATGGGGATGCCACGATTCATACGACCTTCAACGGACTGAATAAGGACCAGAAGGTAAGCGGCATCGAAAACATAGCCGGCGGTACCGTCAATATGAACGGGAATACGACCATTACTTCGACGGATACGCTGGCTGGTGAAGTGTACGGCATATGGAATCAGAATGGATCCACCTTTGTCGGCAAAGACCTGGATGTAACAGCCAATACGAGTACGTCCAATGCCTGGGGCATCAGCAACGGTGTTGAAGGGCAATCGGGCACCAAGTTTACGGCCGATGCGATTAAAATCACCATGAATAATGCGATGGCGGGAACCCAGCAAGATGTAGGTATCTGGAATGCCGGAGCCGATACGGTTCTTACAGCTAATAAAGGTGTTGATATTACCTATCATTCAACCAGCGGCGACAAGAATTTTGTCGGCGTGTTTGACACGTCGGGGACAGGGAAGGTCAGCCTCAACGGCGGGTTGAAAGTGACGGCGTCCACGACGGGTGCGTCCAATATGATTGGAATCGACGCCAATAAGAGCACGACCATCAATGGCGACGTGACCATGGATTTCAGTGGTGCGACAGCCCATGATAAACTTGTTGCCAGTACGGTTGGCATGTACTTCCATGCCGAGAATGTGACCTATACGGTCAACGGTGATTTTGCTGTAAATATCCATGATACTACGGGCAGCCGGCTGACGGCGGTCGGCTCTCAACACGGGGTGAACGGCCATAACGTGGTGCTTAACGGCGCCAAGAATACCATTAACATAGACGGGAATGCGCCGCATATGGAAGGTATTTTCAGTGCGGCGACATTTGCGGATAATTCCACGACAGATATTACGGTCAAAGAAACCGGAACGGATTATCAGATGATCCACGGTATCTATGACATGAATGACGGCACCGGTGTGACGTTGGGGGAAAATGCCACATTGAATGTTGTTGTAGATGATCAGGGAGCCACTGTCGGGTATAATGATTCTACAGCGCAGGGTGCTGTCGGCATCTATGGCGGCAATGGCATTACGCTGGAAGAAGGATCTGTTACGAACATCACGGTCAAAGGCGGCGTCGATAATACCAATCCAGTAAAAGACCAAATATATGGCCTAGGCGGGGCTACGGGCATGATGGGGAAGATAGAAGCCGTCGGGGATATCAACATCAATATGCCTACAGCCGGCGGGACAGGGATAAAATCATTTGATTATAATGGGAAATCTTCGCATATTACGGGGAATCTGGTAGTGAATACGAATGCCGGCACGGCGTTGGCAACATATCGTAGTCCTCTTACGGTCGATGCCCCGGCTGATAAAGTCGTGCAGCTGACCGGTGATGTAACGAATATACGAAACACACAAAACAGTATTTTGACGGTCAACTTCAAAAATGCCGAATCCTTCTTAACCGGTGCCAGCCTGCATGCTACGGCGAATACAGCCAAAACGACGTTGAATTTTTCCGGCGGTTCATTATGGAATCTGACAGCAGACAGTGTAGCAACCAACTTGACAAATACTGATAGTATCATCAATATGCACTATACCGGTGACGATACATATGAAACCATTCATACGTATACATACAGCGGTGATAACGGCATACTGGTCATGGATACGGACCTGGCCAGTGAAACGAACGGTGATAAGCTGTATATTAAGTCGGCCGGTACAGGCGGCGGCTTCATCCAGGTCGCCGACAAGAGCATGAACAGCGGTATCATGGTCAACGCCAAGGGTGACGAAACGAAGACGAAACTCCTTGTCGTCGGCGGTGCTGGGGCGAATGGTACGACGTGGACAGGCAAGAGCCTCGATACGGGCGGCTTGTGGGAACTGACGCCGACGGTAGAAAAGCTGGAAGATAACCAGTGGTACCTGACGATGATGAAACGGTCCGTCAATCCCGGCACGAAGACCATCATGGGGTCCCTGGATTCGGCGTACGGCCTCTGGCGTTATGATGATACGCTGCGTAAACGGTTAGGCGACTTGCGCTATATCGATAACGACCAGAACGGCCTGTGGGTGCGCCTGAAAGCCGGCAAGCTGGCTGCTGATTCGTATGACGGCAATTACCAGATGTATCAGATCGGCTACGATAAAAAGTCAAATAACACAATCTATGGCATCGCCGTGGATCACAGCAAGGCCAGCAACGATTACTATGCCGGTGACGGCGATAACTCCATGACTAATCTGACGCTGTATGCGACGAACTACCGCGGTGGCGTGGATGTGAAGAATCAGAAGAGCGGTTCGACGTACAGTGATTTGGTATTACGGGCTGGCAGACTGCAGAGCAATGTGGACAGCTATGGCACATACCATGATTCCCTCGGTTATGATACATGGGGCTATAACATCAGCTACGAAATGGGCAAGACCTTCCGCAATGACAAGGGCTGGTTCATCGAACCGGAAGCCCAGCTGTCCTATGGCAGATTGCGTGGCGGCGATTATACGACACAGCGTGGCACCCATGTCCATAAAGATGACATCGACAGCCTGTTAGGTCGTATCGGCTTTGTAGCCGGACGCAAGATTAACGATGACAAGGATTTCTATTTCAAAGCGAACGTCTATCGTGAATTTGCCGGTGACGGCGATATGCGCTTTGTCCATGGGGACCAGACGATGCTGGATGACGTAGCGAACCGCGATACATGGTTCGAAATGGGTGTCGGCGGCAATATTCGGTTGGCAGACGTAATGACGTTGGGATTGATACAATATTGGGAACGGTGTGCATAGCGGAAATGTCCATATATAGCGAGGTCTTGACAAATGTCGGCAGATGGCCGGCTTTTTTTATGCTTTGAAATGCGGGTAGAATCAGAAGGAATCATATAAGTTCTTAACAACACCATGAATATGCTATTAACGATAGCAATGGCATCGTTAATGACATAGAAAAATAGTTATCGCGTTATCTGACTAGTTTTCTATTGTTCGGTAGTATTGCTATGGATAAGATAAAAAATGTAGTACAATATTATTATCAATGAAAAGTGTGTTATCGTCTGGACGAGGTGATAATTCATGCGGGTTTACAATTATGCATCTTTTGCTAAGGTGTTTTCGAAAGGCATTATCAAACCTAATATGACTAAAGTTGCCAAAATCTTATTTGAGCCAATCATTAGTCTTGGAGACTGTGTCAATAGACATGGGGAGCCATATATCATCGATAATAAGTCGGCAAGCCTTTGGTATAAACAAGAAGCAGACATTCCAGAAAATTTGAAAAAAGCAGCGGATGATGGTCGTGTATATAACGGAATAGGAAAATATTTTACTGATGGGGTTTTGGACAAAGTCCTTAGTGGGGTTAAGGCCGATGATATGATGACTGAGCTGCTAAATCTCATCAAGGAATCAGATTTGTCTGAAATGGAAAAAGGTGATTTAAATAAACTGTACGAGGATGGCGATTTGGGAGGATTTTTAGGTAGAGCGCTCTTATATGCCATATTGCAAGACAATACGAAAAAGGATGCATCTTATGAGGACTATTCGAAAACAGCTCAGGAAACAGCCTCAGATATTAACCACGAAATAGAAGCTTTCAGGCAGTTTGTTGGGCAATTCAAAAAGCCTGCTCCAATGTCTCCACCTTCAACTATTGCAACAGAAGAAATGAAATATGTAACAGAGTTATTCCATGTTTATCAGGAAAAAGCAGGGGCGAAATGTGATTGTGTAAAGGATCTCGATTCATGTCCTAATATGAAAAAGAATTTTAACAGACAGAGAAAAGACTACTATTTAGCGGAAACTATCAGGAGGGGACTTCGAGATACCGTATCACCACAGGAGGAGGAAAATTTTGAGGCGGTAAAGGAAGAAATGTATGAAGGTGTCGTAACGACGGAAGAAAAAGATTATGCTTGTGGCTATGACAGAATGAACGCTGTAATGGAGCATGCGACATTGGTTGAGCTTTCTTCTAATTTACAAACTGTGACTCTGAATTGGATTGGACCAGGGGAAAAGAAAGGCATTTGTCATATGCTGGTCAATGATGAGAAACTCAGCTGGATAGAGGGTGATTGAGCTGCAAAAGAATATTTTCAATACATTCAGTATCCGTAACCAGGGTGAAACAGTAAGAAAGAACAAAGAAGTATTCAATACAGTTTTCGAAATGGAATTAAGAATCATGCTACTGATGAGTTCCGTACCAGAACTGTTTTTTTCGAGTACTCGTATATTGGCACTTGACTTCATCAATTGTTATGCAAAGGTTTTTGGTATAGCTCTTGAGAATCTGCATGGAAATAATGATTTTATGTATGCAGAAATGGCGGGAAGACGTTCGTTGATTACCGAAGCAATCAAGAAGTTAGTACGGCATGGAATATTGAAAGTCAAAAATAATCATGGATATCAGTACAAAATCACAGAATATGGATTGGAGATATCAAATGGCTTTCATAGTACATATGCACAGGAATACCGCAGGGTATCAAGGATTTCCGCGAAAAAATATAGTTGCAAAAATGATGAGGAACTGCTTCAAGAAATTCAGCATCGTCCTATTGCAAACTAAAGGGGTAAATGTTTATGTTTTACATAAAGTGGCTTAAGATTACTGCAAATCAAAAAGAATCAAGAATAGACTTTGCTCCGGGTCTGAATATAATTTATGGTCCATCCAATACTGGAAAAAGTATGGTGTTGGATTGTATAGATTATATGATGGGAGCCGGTACTCATCGATTCGATGTCAATTTAAAAGTGGAGAAGATTCAAATAGGAATAGATGTCAATGGGGAAAGCCTTTCTATCAGCCGGGATGTTAACACTAAAGCTTTCGAAGTAATTAGTCATGTAGACGGTATAGAAACAGGTACTTATAAGATAAAGGGAGGGAAAAAGAATCCACCTATTAATGATGTCTGGATGAAGCTTTTGGACATTCCTCTTGATACTAAGATTCTTAAAACGCAGGAAGGAAAACCGCAGACTTTGACAGTTAGAACTTTTTACCATACGTTCATCATAGATGAAGACCGAGTCCATGATAAAGCAAGTGTTCTTAAAGGAAAGCATGGATTGGGAGGAAAGGTAGGAACTCCGGCTTTAACCGCATTATTGTACTTGGGGACGGGTAATAACTATCTTCCAAAGGCGGCTTTTATTGATCCCAAAATAAAGAAAGCAAAAGATGAGGGAGTGCTGAAAATTTTCAACAGAGGCATGGGATTCTTAGAAAGGCAAAAGTCATCTTTTGATGATACATTACCTTTGCTTCAACCCGTTGAATTGCAGAATAAAATCAATCAAACAATCGATGAAATCGGAGCTGCTAAAGGAATCCTTAAAGAAGCTTTGACCTCATGTCATGAAATTGGAGAGAAAATCAATAAAGTAATGCGGCAGATTTCAGAAGATGAGGTCTTGATGAATCGGAATCAACTCCTTTTATCACAATATAAGGCAGACATTAAACGCCTGACTTTTATTGCGGAAGGGAATATGGTTTCTAAAAAAATCAAAACAGTAGAAAGATGTCCTTTCTGCAATGGAGAACTTCCTCATGAACATGAAGAGGACTGTATAGGTTCTGCTATCGCAGAAGAGCAAAAAATTGAGATTCAGGTCAAGGATTTGCAATCAGTCCAGGAATCTATACAAGAAGAATATGTTGCTTTAGAAAAGAAAAAAGATATGCTCATTAATCAGAGAAATGAGCAGGAAGAGAAAATACGAGGAGAACTTGAACCTAAAATCCGGCAGTTGAAAAAACAACTTGATAATTTTAAAACTTCATTGAGATTTGCTGAAATGAATATCATGATTGACCAATTTTCAACATTTCTTAAGCAAGAACGTGATGCTGTTGAGAATGAAGAAACTGCTGACATTCATTTGAATGTAAAAGAGAAATTCAAGGAGGTCTTTAAAGAACTCCTTGACATGGAAGTGGACGAACTTTTAAAATACTGCGATTATCAGAACTATTTGGATTCATATTTTGATATCGATAGCTATGATGTTGTCGTTAATGGTCATGAAAAAAAGAGTCAGGGTAAAGGCTTTCGTGCTTTTTTGAACACGATACTAGCTGTTGCAATGGAAAATTGCCTGGAAAAGATGGGACATTATCATCCTGCACTTTTTGTTGTAGATTCTCCGATTCTTTCATTTGTCAATAGAAAATGAAAATGTCACAAAAATCTTCAAATATAAGCACCGGTATTCGGTGCTGCTTTAAGAAATAATAGGCAATCGTTTTCGATGAGCCTGTTGAGTCAGGAATTTATCAAATGATGC
>JALCDF010000003.1 GCA_022641375.1 Megasphaera sp.
GCTTTAACAATTGCGTTCATAAATAATACGTAATCCTTCCAATGTTAACATTGGTTCAACGACATCGATAGATTTAGTCGCCGGAGAAATAACCACAGCCAATCCGCCTGTCGCCACTACTTTAGCCATACCACCCAGTTCTTTGCGCATCCGCGCTACCAGTCCGTCTACCTGCCCTACAAAGCCATAGTAAACGCCTGCCTGCATGCTTTCGACAGTATTACGGCAAATGACATGTTTGGTCCGGCGCAATTCAATACGCGGCAATTTAGCTGTCCGCTGTACCAATGCTTCTGTAGAAATACCTATGCCGGGACAAATAGATCCACCTAAATAGTTGCCTTTTTTATCTACAGCACAAAAAGTCGTCGCTGTACCAAAATCTATAATGATAACAGGTCCGCCATATTTCCCATATGCTGCTACAGCATTTACGATACGGTCGGCACCGACTTCACGGGGATTATCATATTTAATATCCATGCCGGTCTTGACTCCGGGACCGATTACCAGCGGTATTAACCCAAAATAACGTTGGCACATCCGTTCCAGTGTCGGCATGATTGGCGGTACTACGGAAGAAATAATGATGGCATCTATCTCTTCTGAATTGACCCCATTCAAATAAAATAAATTGCGGATAAGTACACCATATTCATCAGTCGTCCGCAACCGATTCGTTGAAACCCGCCAATGATCCAGCAATTTTTTTTCTCTAAAAACACCTAACACAATATTTGTATTCCCTACATCAATTACTAATAACATAACATGCTGTCTCCCCTATTAAAATATGAAGTTATTTATGCCTAATATCATAACAGAGTTTTCCGTCCTTGAACAGGCCTTTTACTCAAATCAACCCCATATTCAGAAAAGTAAAAAATTTAATACTGCTTCTATCCAACAGCCGGACGGACATGGACATCCCCGGCAATGACTTTTTGCGGCCCTTCATCAGTCATGACGATGAGATTGCCGGTTTCATCTAAATCTACAGCTTTACCCCTGAATGTCGTATTCGGTAAAATTACGTCTACCATCTGACCCAGCATACAGGATAAGTTTTTCCATTCCTCTAAAATAGGAGCAAAGCCGCTTTCTTTTGCCAGCATATACTGCGCTTCTAATTGCCGTAATACTTCCTGCAATAATGCCGCCCGGTGTACCGGTACCTTTTCTATGGCGAAGCTGGTTGCTGCTTCGCGTAATTCACGGGGAAGATCTTGCTGGCTTATATCAGTATTGATACCAATGCCCATCACTAAATAATTAATACGCTCTGCAGACGCATTAAGTTCTGTCAGTATCCCCACCAGTTTGCGATTATGGACCAGGATATCATTCGGCCATTTAATCCCTCCACCGGTTAATCCCATCTTACGAAATGCTTTCGTTAACGCTACCGCAGCAAGTAATGTCATTTTAGAAACTTCCATAGGAGAAAAATCAGGCCGCAGGATGACAGAAAACCAAAGGCCCTTTCCATATGGAGAAAAAAATGACCGGCTCAAACGGCCGCGGCCGCCGGTTTGTTCTTCGGCAATGACGATAGTTCCTTCCGGTTCTCCCTGGTCTGCCAGTTTTTTCGCCACGTTATTCGTCGAATCCAGCTTTTCATAATAATGGATCGTATGCCCCAATACCTTCGTCTGTAATCCTTTGCGGATCACATCCGGCTGCAACAATTCCGGTGCGGCCTGCAGACAATATCCCTTTTTTGTGAACGATTCAATGACATAGCCCTTTTTTTTCAACGCATGGATATGTTTCCATACCGCCGTCCGGGATATGCCCACATGTTCTGATATTTTTTGACCGGATACAAATTCACCTTTATGCGCCAACAGATACTCTAAAATATCTTGTCTCATACTTCCACCTCTGCCTATAACAATCATTTAAATGTATATTTACCTTGATTAAAGTAAAAGCCACAACCCGTAGGCGTGGCTTTCTGCTCTCTTACTCTTTTGTATTACTCGGTACAGCATTTCCCCAGGGACTGACTTCTACCTGGGTTGGTGCAGCTGCTTCGTCCTGCTGAACCGGTTCATCAACAGCCGGCACATCTGTATCCGTCGTTTCTTTTGTTTCTTTTACATCATCAGGCCCCTGTAAGGTGCCATATTGGACCAGATTATCCACTTGCTGATGATTAATCGTTTCTACTTCCACTAATGCATCTGCCATGTGTTTCAATGCATCGATATGGGTACGAAGGATACGTAATGTATCGGCATATGCTTCGGAAACGATGTCATGCATTTCCTTATCGATCAATTCGGCGACACCTTCACCATAATTGCGGTCGTGTCCCAAATTTTTCCCTAAAAATACCTGTTCCTGTTGTTCACCAAATACCATCGGGCCCAGTTTTGTACTCATGCCCAGACGGGTAATCATCTGACGGACGATACGGGTAACACTTTGAAGATCCCCGGAGGCACCGCTGCTGATTTCATTAAAAACAATTTCTTCAGCCGCCCGGCCGCCTAATGCGACCCGGATTTGTGCCAGATAATATGATTTCGTTTCATAAGACCGGTCTTCTTCCGGCAGCATCATCGTATAACCGCCAGCCCGGCCGCGAGGAATAATCGTAACCTTGTGGACCGGATCAGCATCCGGAAGGAGATAAGCGATGATGGCATGACCTGATTCGTGAACTGCCGTCAGCCGTTTTTCCTTATCACTGATGACATGACTGCGCCGTTCCGGACCAAAACATACTTTTTCGCTCGCTTCTTCCAATTCAGGCATATTGATGACCTTCTTATTTTCTCTGGCCGCCAACAATGCCGCTTCATTCAACAGATTGCCTAAATCCGCTCCGGTAAATCCAGGCGTCTTCTTAGCAATGATTTCCAGATCTACATCTTTTCCCAACGGTTTGCCCTTGGCATGAACTTCGAGAATAGCCCGACGTCCCCGCAAATCCGGACGATCCACTGTAATCTGCCGGTCAAAACGTCCCGGCCGCAACAATGCCGGATCAAGGATATCCGGACGGTTCGTCGCCGCAATGGTGATAATCCCTTCATTAGCTCCGAATCCATCCATTTCAACAAGGAGCTGATTCAGCGTCTGTTCCCGTTCATCATGACCACCGCCGAGACCGGCACCACGTTGCCGGCCGACAGCATCGATTTCATCAATAAAAACGATACAGGGCGCATTTTTCTTAGCCTGGGCAAAAAGGTCCCGCACACGGGAAGCCCCGACACCAACAAACATTTCTACAAAATCAGAACCGCTGATACTGAAAAAAGGTACGCCGGCTTCGCCTGCTACGGCACGAGCTAACAATGTTTTCCCTGTGCCCGGAGGACCAAACAGCAATACCCCTTTAGGGATTTTGGCGCCAATATTATTATATTTGCTGGGATTACGCAGAAATTCTACGATTTCCGCCAATTCATCTTTGGCTTCATCTTCACCTGCTACATCTTTGAAGGAAACTTTTATCTTTCCTTCCCCATGCATTTTCGCATGGCTCTTGCCAAAATTCATGACACGGCCGCCGCCGCCCTGGGTCTGCTGCATGATAAAAAACCACACACCAATCAAAATCAGGATCGGTAAAACGGAGGTCAGCATATTCATCCACCAGGATGGCTGTTCGGGTGGTTTGGCAATGACATTTACTTCGGCATCACGCAGAGCCGGCATAAGTGCCGTATCTGTCGGCGCATAGGAAGTAAAAGATGTACCATCTTTCAGCTGCCCGACAATGGTATGATCTGCCGTAATCTGTATAGCATCCACTTTCTTCTGCTGTACCTGATTGAGGAAATTCGTATACGAAATTTCCGACTTATCGGCCTTATTTGTCGTAAAGGCATCGATAATCGATACGGCGACAATAATAATAAGTAAGTATAGACTTACGTTACGTACAAATTTACTCAAAATATGGCTCCTTTCATAAAATCTATGTGAAGTTTGTATAATCCAACCAATACATTCTTATATTAACATACTTCTTCAAAAGCAACAACAGCTTTTATTAAAATCAACTGATTGTTTTTATACATCCTGCGGGGGACCTCAAACTGCTTATTTTGCGTAAACTTCTTTTTTTAAAATGCCGATATATGGCAGATTACGATATCTGCCAGCATAGTCAAGACCATAACCGACAACAAACGCATCCGGTATTTCAAACCCGTTATAGTCAACCTGGACATCTACTTTACGGCGTTCCGGCTTACTCAGCAATGTCGCCAGCCTGACTGAATTGGCTCCGCGGTCTTCCAGGAGCGGGCGAAGTTTATTCAGCGTAATCCCCGTATCAATGATATCTTCGACGATGAGGATATCCTTCCCCTTCACTTCGCTGTCCAGATCTTTACGAATCTTAACAAATCCTGACGACTGGGCAGATGTCCCATAACTGGAACAACTCATAAAATCAAAAAGAACAGGGCAATCGATCGTACGGGCCAAATCCGTAAAAAAAGTAACCGCTCCTTTTAAGATGCCGCACATCAATATCGTCTTGCCGGCATAATCCTTCGTAATCTGTCTGCCCATTTCTTGTACGCGCTGATGAATTTGTTCTTCCGTCAATAATATTTCCTGCAAATCTGTATGCATGTACGTATTCCTCCTGAATAATGAATATATTTATATCTGATACAGCTATATCTATTTTTTCTTTTTATTTCGTCCGACCGCATTGCCAATGCATAACGCATCCCATGTCGTATAGGCCCGAAATTTTTTGGTCCGGAATTCTTTTCCGGCTCCCTTGGCCGCTAATTGCAATACTGTCGTTATCCATATAAAAGAAATATTCAGACTGCTGCCTGTCCATTCTTCCAACAACAATCGAACCAGCCGGCGCTGCATAGCCAGTGGTTCTGACAAAAGGCATTGTTTCCCTATGGCAATGCTGTCCTTATTCCGTTTGATCCAGCCTTCATATCTTGTTTTAGCTTCCTGGCAGATAAAATCATCATCTGCCCTGACAATATCAGCCAGCTGGTTTAAATCATTGATAATCGCCGGGTTATACGCCTGTAATTCCGGCAGCAAATCCATACGGATACAATTGCGCCGATAGATTCTTGACGCATTCGTTTCATCTATGCAGGGAGAAAACTGATGACTTGCCGCATATTTTTCAATATCCTTGCGCGTTACCGCCAGAAATGGACGGATAATCATACCGCTTTTAGGACGCATACCCGCTAAACCCGAAAGCCCGCTGCCCCGTAACAGATGGAGCAGTACTGTTTCTGCCTGATCATTACGGTGATGAGCTACAGCAATAGCCGCCGCACCGCAATTTTCAGCTGTATGATACAGCAGGCGATACCGTTCTTCCCGGCCTGTTGATTCTTCCGATTCATGGCGCCAATGTGCTAAAGCCGGTACATTGACATAATGCCAGACAAAATCACATCCCCGTTTATGAGCTTCCCGTCGTACTACAGCCACTTCTTTATCAGCTGCCCGGCGAATCCCATGATGAATATAACAGGCTGTAAGGTGTAGATGATATTTATCCCGCAGCCGGGATAAGATATCCAACAGTACCAGTGAATCCGGTCCTCCGGAACAGGCTACGACGATACGATCCCCATCATGGAATAATTTATGCGTATGACAGAACCTTTCTACCGTTTCAATCATAGTTCTGATTCCGCGCTGCTATTCCAGGCTGCATCATGAAAGGAATGCCGGTAAAAGACGCCTTCCATCAGATCTTTTTCGCTTACGATGAATTCGTTGAGACCATAATTCAATAAAAATGATCTGGCTATAATAAGTCCCGCTATGATAATGTCACTGCGGCTGGGCTGCAGCCCCGGTACATGCCGCCGTTGTTCCGGCGTCATGCGGCTCAATTTTTTGATATGATGCGACAATTGTCCCAACGTGACTTTACAGCCTTCTATGCGTTTGGAATCATATACAGTCAACCCCATATCCATTGCCGCCAGCGTCGTTAAAGTACCGCCGACGCCCATGAGCAGCTCCGGACGAACTTTCATAGGAAGCCAGATTGACAGGCAACGGCTTTCCAGTTCATGGATATCCTGATCTGTCATCATATCATTTTTTGTGAACCGGACAGCACCCATGGGATAGCTGTGGCTCCAACGGACAAGTCCGCCTGTCCCGGCAGCAACTTCGCTGCTGCCGCCGCCGATATCAAGTACGGCAACGATCTTATCCTGCGGTGCGGAAACCGTCGCCCCGCAAAAACTAAGGGACGCTTCTTCTATGCCGGAAATAATCCGGCAATGCCAGCCAAAACGAGCTCGTATTTCAGCCAAAAAAGCTTTGCCATCACAAGCTTCGCGAACAGCACTGGTAGCTACCGCACAAACAGGAACGTCCTGAAGAAGGGATTTCCAATCTTCCATGGCCTGGAAAGATGCATCCATCCCTTCCGGGGATAAATGTCTGGTTTCATCCATGCCCCGGCCTAAACGGGTCGTCGCTAAAATCTTAGGCGTAAATTCCCATATTCCCGCTGTCTCCTGCCATCCTTTCAGCAATCGTAACGAATTGGAACCGATATCTATGACAGCATATTCATCATGTTTCATGATAACACCTCACTGTATCTCCGGGCCTGATATAGAAAGCAAAAAGAGCATTCCTGAAAGGAATACTCTTTTGGCGGCCCTATGCTTGCCAAGATACAAAATCAATCAGCATGTCTGGCGCCACGGCCACCACGTTTTGATTCCGTATTCCGTTTCAAATCCATGAGGCGTTCATCGCTTTCCTTCATAAATTTGCTGAGCCTGTCCTCGAATGATACCGGACCAGACGAACGGCGGTTCGAATTGAACCCGTTATGCTGATGAAATTCACGACGGGGACGAAATTCCTTCTTTTCCGGAGCCGCCTGGGTCTGCTTAATGGAAAGAGCTATTTTGCCTTTTTCATCAACAGACAAGACTTTAACATTTACCTTGTCCTGCACCTTCAAAAAATCATGGACATCCTTTACGTACTCATTAGCGACTTCAGAAATGTGGACTAATCCCACTTTCTTATCCGGTAATTCTACGAATGCGCCAAATTTCGTAATTCCTGTTACGGTCCCTTCCAACACACTGCCAACTTCGATTGTCATGCTGTTTGTGATTCCTCCTTGTTTTCTCAGCATAGCTGATAAGCGTATGAACACATTATACTCATAAACGATAAAAAATTCAATCGTTAAATCCAAATCTATGTATCTCTTCAGCGTTTATAAAGAATTTCCCCAGGCTTGGCCAATCCAAATTCTTCCCGTGCCTTTTGGGCAATTTCACCGGGGTCGCCAGCCTGGTCCTTTCTGGCTTTAAGTCTTTCATTCTCTTCTGTCAGCTCCTGCTCTTGCTGCAAGGTCTGCCGCATATCCTGATGAATTTCCCATAATTGGTATAGTTTGGTACTGAGAAATAAGCCGCCGAAAATTAATATAAAAAGGATGCAGATCCTGTATTTGGTCCACGTCGTCTTTTTTTTATTGCGCAACTTCCGTCTGCCTCGCACATCCGGTTTGCGTCGTTCGGTCTGTCTCACTCTTATTGGTCAGCTCCTTTAAAAAATGCAAGGTCCTATAAAAGCCTTAATGTATAGTATACCTTTATTTTCAGACAAGATAAAGGGGCTTTTTCAGTTTTATTAAATTTCTCTCTTTAAAAAGAGGATATCTTTCTATATAATAATAGGGAACGTATATAATTTTTTATGCGCAGGAGGTACGCTCCATGAAATATGAAAAAATATCAACAGAAGTATTAGAAAAATTAAAATCCATTGTTGGAACCAAAAATGTCCAGACCGATTCTGACCGGATACAACCTTATTCCCATGATGAAGTCACCGATCCGGCTTACCATCATATGCCAGAAGCCGTCGTCTTCGCCGAAACGGCACAGCAAGTCGCCGCCATCGTTCGTTTGGCCAATGACTGCCATTTCCCCGTCGTCCCCCGCGGCGCCGGCACCGGCCTGGCTTGTGGCGCCGTACCTACATATGGCGGCATCGTAGTATCCCTAGAAAAAATGAATCGAATCTTGGATATCAATGAAGACGGACTGTATGCTGTCGTGGAACCGGGCGTCCGTACATCCGATCTGCAACAGGCCGCTGAAGCTAAAAATCTTTTCTATGCCGGCGATCCCTGCAGCGGCGATTCCTGCTTTATCGGCGGCAATATCGCCACCAATGCCGGCGGCAACCGGGCCGTCAAATATGGTACGACCCGTCATCAGGTCTATGCCATAGAAGTCGTCAACCCCAAAGGCCGTATCGTTCATTTGGGTGCCCGTCTGCAAAAACAGTCTACAGGCTATTGTATGGATCAATTGATCATCGGTTCTGAAGGAACGCTGGGAATCATCACGCAGGCTACGCTGAAGCTGCTGCCTAAACCCCAATTTTCTTTGGATCTGCTGGCTGTTTTCGATGACACGGAAAAAGCCATTGGTGTCGTCACTAAAATCATTAAAGCCGGTATTACCCCAACCTGTGTGGAATATATGGATAACATTACCATCAAATCGGTAGAACGATATCTGAACGAAACGCTCCCCGGCAGCACCCACGGCAACTACCTCATCGTTGAAGTAGAAGGATCCAGTGAGGATGATCTGGATGAAAAAGCCGTTACGTTGGACGAACTCTGCACTCAAAACGGGGCTGACTCCCTTCTCGTAGCCGATCACGACAAAATTTGGCAGGCTCGTAAAGCCTTTGCCGAAGCGGTCCGCTCCGAAAGTCTCATCGTATGCAAAGAAGATGTCGTCGTACCGGTCGACAAAGAACCACAATTACTGCATTATATTTTGACATTAGCTAAGAAGTATAATCTGATTACACGCATCGCCAGTCATGCCGGTGACGGCAATATCCATCTCAATATCCTGAAAAATGAAGACTCCACCTATGAAGACTGGAACGACCGCGTACATCAGAACCAACAGGAACTCTACACCTTTATTTATCAGTCTGGCGGTCGTCTCTCCGGAGAACACGGCATTGGCTACAAACGAAAAGCACTTATGGAAGAATTCACCGATCCCGATGAATTAGAAATGATGCGGGACATAAAAAAAGCCTTAGATCCAAATAATATTTTAAATCCAGGAAAAATATTCGACATCAAATAGCAACACTTGTTGCCGGTATGTATAAAGGGACACGTCATCATAACGTGTCCCTTTTTGCAATTAGTGCAGATGCGGCAGGATATGCCCCATTTTATTTTTTTTCGTTTCCAAATAAAATTCATCGAATTTCTGTGCTTCCATTTCAATGGGAACCCGTTCCATAATTTCCACACCAAATCCTTCAAGGCCATACACCTTTTTAGGATTATTTGTCAGAAGTCGTAATTCCCGTGCCCCCAAATCCTGAAGGATTTGCGCACCAATCCAATATTCACGAAGATCCGGTGCAAATCCTAATTTTTCGTTGGCTTCCACTGTATCGTATCCTTGTTCCTGAAGAGCATACGCTTTGAGCTTATTGATAAGGCCGATGCCACGCCCTTCCTGACGCATATACAACAGGATGCCCCGGCCTTCTTTATTGATTTGCGTCAACGCTGCCGCCAGCTGTTCCCCGCAATCACAGCGTTTGGAACCAAAAACATCACCGGTAAGGCATTCCGAATGGACCCGGCAAAGGATATTTTTGCCATCACCGATATCTCCCTTTACTAATGCCACATGATGTTCCCCTGTCAAATCATTGATATATCCATAAATCTTAAATTCACCATATTTCGTCGGCATATTGGCTTCTGCTTCACGAGTCACATGTTTATCATGACGACGGCAATAATTCTGCAAATCATGAATCGTAATAAATTTTAAACCATATTGATCGGCAATATCCCACAACTTCGGCGACCGCTTCATCGTCCCGTCTTCATCCATGATTTCACAACATAAGCCGACTTGTTTTAGTCCCGCCAAACGAAGTAAATCTACCGTAGCTTCCGTATGCCCGCTGCGAGTCAAAACCCCGCCGCGCTTGGAAATAAGCGGGAACATATGGCCAGGACGCCGGAATTCTTCCGGACGAGCCATTTCTTCTGTACATTTCCGTGCTGTCAATGCCCGTTCTACCGCGGAAATACCCGTTGTCGTATCAACATGATCGATGGAAACGGTAAATGCTGTTTCATGATTATCCGTGTTTTCACTGACCATCGGCGGCAATCCCAATTTATGGGCATATTCAGCACTCAACGGCATACAAATGAGTCCCTTACCATGCGTCGCCATAAAGTTCATGTTTTCAGTTGTGCAATATTGAGCCGCACAAATGAAGTCCCCTTCATTTTCCCGATCCGGATCATCCGTAACGACGATGATATGGCCGGCCTGTAATTCTTCCAATGCTTCTTTAATCGTATTGTATTGTCTTCTTTTCTTTTCCATTATATTAAAAACCTCCTGATATTACAAAATCCCTGAACTATACATACAGTTCAGGGATTTTTAGTCAAATAGAATAAGCTGCACAAAAAAAGCAGCTATATCATATCTTCTTCCATCCAGACTATACTGTCGGTTTTGGAATTACACCAAATCACGAGCCGAAACTCTTACGCAATATCATGCGTTCGCGGACTATACCGCCGATCGGGAATTACACCCTGCCCTGAAGATACTATATAATTTCTGTATTTATTATACACAGAAATCACTTCATTGGCAAGTATATCCCCAAGACCGATATTTCCTCTTTATGACGATGTGTTTTTCAATACGAAATGTTCTTTATGATATTCCAGCATGCCTTCTCTTTTCATCTTGCTCAATTCCGCACTCATCGCACTCCGATCAATGGAAAGATAGTCCGCCAGTTGCTGGCGATTGAAGGAAATCGTAAATTCCGAACTCCCATACCGCCGGGCCTCATCAGATAAAAAAATCATGAGTTTCTGCCGTGTCGACCGTTGTGAAATATACCGTATTTTTTTTGTCAGAATAAAATTTTTCTGTGCCATAATCCTCAATAAATTCATAGTCAGCGTTTCCTGAGCAGCCGTCAAATCCGCATGGTGCTTCATGATGTGACTCATATCAATAAAAAGCACGGCAGCTTTATCTATAACCGCAACGCTGACCGTCGCTGCAACTCCAGGAAGGCAGGCAAAGGCTTCACCAAACATATTTCCTGCTCCAACGGGAGCAATAATATTACGATTTCCCCAATAATCTTCCTGAATGATATGAAGTTTTCCGGATAGGACAATACCTATATGATGCACATCATCACCGGCAAAAAAAATAAAATCGCCTTTTTCATATACTTGTTTATGAACACCAAATTCATGAAGAAGTGTCATAATCGCCCGTTCTTCCATTCCTTGAAACAATGGCGTTTTTTTTATGATTGATAGAACCTGTTCCATATATTTTCCTCGTCACTCCCTTTTACAACGGCTGCCTGGACAAAATAAACCTCTATCTAAACAAAAGACCTGCCACAGAATCAGCTATACAGCATTTTCTGCAACAAGTCCTTTTCATTCCCCCATACTTAGGGATTATACATTCCATTCTTCCTTTAATGTCGATAAGCACATAAAGGTTTGCGATGAAGCCACTGTCGGTATTTCATTCAACACCTGCATCAGAAAATGTTCCAATTCATCCGGTGTCTTGACCAGTACTTTTAACAGGTAATCAAAGGCTCCGACAACATGATGGCATTCCAGTACTTGTGGAAACTTTACGATCTTTTCCCGAAATTCATCCACATCTCCGGAACGTTCCAGATTAACCATAATGAAGGCGGTAACGGTATATCCAGTCTTACGACGACTGATTTTTGCACCATAGCCTTCAATAATGCCATTATGTTCCATTTTACGAATGCGTTCCGCTACAGCCGGTATGGAAAGACCCACCACTTTACTGATTTCCGTGGCAGATGCCTTACCATTTTTTTTCAGAATTGTTAATATCTTTTCATCAATATGATCCATTTTCACTACCATCCTCTACTGATATATCATTATTCACTATTATACATCTATCATTATCGTACATTCTAAAGGAAAAGTAAATACATAAAATGGTTTAAATTTTGTTTTTTATCCTATATTTTATAAATATTTTTTTCTTTAATATGTTAGGACTTATTCTATTTCATGGTATGAAAATCGGAATTCATGTCTGAAAAATGGTTTTGGAAGCTATCCGTCATATAAATAGTACCATCTGTACCGGTAATTTCACATTCTACATCCGGCATCTGTTCGATCAGTGCCATCCCCTGTTGCGGACCTAAAACAAAGATGACCGTTGTCATCATATCACTGAGCATACCACCATGTTCTACTGAGCCATCAATGACGATAGAATCGCTCATGACGCCGCTGTCAGCAGGATACCCTGTATGAGGATTGAAAATATGATGATACCGTATCCCATCCTGGATGAAATACCGTTCATAATCGCCTGATGTTGACAACGCCTGATTTTCAATAGAAACAATGCCTAAATAATCGCCATCTTTATCTGAACGGGGATGTTTAATACCGATATTCCAAGGTTTCCCCTTCCCAGTTTTGCCGACAGCATACATAGAGCTGGCTCCCATATTGATTAAACCACTCTGAATGTGGTGTTTTTCGTAAATTTTACGAATTTCATCAACAGCAAAACCCTTGGCGATACCACCTAAGTCTATGCTCATGCCTTCTTTTGCAAGCATCACACTGTGATTTTCCGGACGCAGCAAAACATCCTTATAATTCACTTTTTTTAGCCCGCCATCGATTTCTTCCTGCGACGGTATATGCTGATCATCATTGCCAATATCCCAGAGATTGGTGATAACACCTACCGTAATATCCCAAATTCCATCCGTCTTTTCCGAATACTGCTGAGAAAAAGATATCATCTCATATATAGCCGGATCTACCTGAACATATTCCCGGCCTGCCGCTTTATTGATGCGGCTTACATCACTCTGCGGATTTTGGGCGCTTGCCAATGCATCCAATTCATTGATACGTTGAAACCCTTCCGTAACAGCTTCCTGCGCTTCCGGACCAGAAGCCCGGAGGGATACTGTCGTATCCATCGCAATGCCGCTCTTATCAAAAGACTGCCCCGGATGCGTACACCCGGAGCAGCCCAAAATGATGACGGAAGCGGCAACAGCTATCATTGCTGTATATCGTTTCCAATTCATATATATTACCCTACTTTTTCTGCTGTCTTTGCCGCTGCAACCATGGAAGCAATTGCCTTCGTCGGGCATTTTGCTACACAAGTCGGATCTTCGCAAGCTCTGCAAATTTCCGGATCAACAACAGCAAGATGATCTACAATCTTAACGCCGCCTTCATGAGAACAATTGCGCATACAAAGGCCGCAGCCAAGACATGCCGCTGTGCAATCTTTACGAGCTACACCGCCAACTTCTTTCGAAGAACAACTGACAGCTACTTTCGTACTGATTGGCAACAATTCAATGACGTGATTCGGGCAAATGCTAGCGCATTTACCACAACCGGTGCAAACTGCTTTATTGACATGCGGAATACCATTGGCTCCCATTGTCATCGCACCAAACGGGCAGGCACGAACACAGTTACCAAAACCAAGGCACCCAAATTTACAAAGCTTCGGGCCCTGCTGTACAGTTTTAGCAGCTGCACAGTCATGAATGCCTTTATATTCGTATGCTTTTTTGGCAATGCCATTACCGCCACGGCAACGGATATGAGCCACTTTAGGTTCAGTAGCTTCTGCCACTTTGCCGGTCAATTCAGCAACGACTGCAGCTACTTCTGCCTTACCAGGGACACACAGATTAGGTGGTACGTCCGGATCAGTAACAACCGCTTCGGCATATTTAGCACAGCCGGCAAATCCGCAAGCGCCGCACTGGCCTTGGGGAAGTGCTTCTTTGACTTCACCAATGAGCGGATTTTCTTCCATGGCAAATTTCTTATCTGCAAATGCGAGGACAAAGCCAAATACGATGCCGACACAAGTCATGATAACAACTGCCATCATAGCAATGAATGAATAATCCATGATTTGTTTTCCAACTCCTTTGCGTAACTTAAATCATACCGGAGAAACCAAGAAATGCTAAAGAAAGCATCCCGGCAACAATGAATGCGACCGGTGTACCTTTCAGATATTCCGGAACGTCGGCATAATCCAATTTTTCACGAGCGCTGGCCATGAGGATCAACGCCAATGCAAAGCCCAGGCCGGAACCAATAGCAAATACGAGGTTTTCGAGGAAGTTGTAACCACTCTGTACACTGATAACCGGTACGGACAAAACGATACAGTTCGTAGCAATCAGCATGAGGTAAATGCCCCACATGTTATACAGTGTCGGCGATTGTTTCTTAATGACGATTTCCAGTAACTGTACGAAACTGGCGATCAATACGACGAACGTAATGGTACGCAGGAACGTCAGACCAAAAGGAATCAATACAAAGTTATACAAAAGCCATGCTAATATCGTACTCATGGTAATAACCGCAGTTACGGCAAAACCCATACCAATGGAAGCATTCAAGTTCTTAGAAACCCCGAAGAAGATACATAAGCCCAGGAACTTGGTCAATACAAAGTTGTTAATCAATACTGCGCCGATAAACAGCGTAAAGTATGTGCCCATTATCCTTCACTCCCTTCGAGTTCTTTCTTCTTTTCGCGAGATACATTCCACATCTTAACACCGGCCATCAAGAAACCGATAAGCATAAAGGCTCCTGGCGGCAATGCCAAAATCAATGCCGGCTGATAACTCGGTCCGAACATGGATACCCCCATGAGAGTACCATTGCCGAAGAGTTCACGAATAACGGAAATGATAAGCATGGCAACAGTAAAGCCGACGCCCATGCCCATGCCATCGAGGAAGGATACGACAACCCCATTCTTAGATGCAATCGATTCAGCACGAGCCAGGATAATAGCAAATACAACGACCAGGTCGAGGTATACGCCGAGGGCTTTGTACAAATCCGGTGCATATGCTTGTAAGAACAGCTGTACGCAGGTAACAATTGTAGCAATGCAGGTAATGTATACCGGCACACGTACTTTTTTATTGATGTGATGACGAATAATAGAAACGACGACATTGTTACTCGTAATAACGAACCATACCGTCAGGCCCATCGTCAAACCATTGATAACACTCGTCGTAACAGCCAGGCCAGGGCACAAGCTCAAGGCGAGTACGAAGTACGGGTTTTCTTCAATAATGCCTCTACTAAATACTTTCCACAGATTCATTATTACATACCCCCAATCTGAGCTGCCTTTTCAACAGCTTCTTTGACGCCTTTGGTAAAGGCACGGGAAGAGATGGTAGCACCCGTCATTGCCTGGATATGTTTTGTATCGCTTTTGTCTTTTGTTACTTCCAAAGCATCGATTTTCTTACCTTTGAATTGACCTTTGAAAGGATCTTTTGCGCCTTTATCACCTAAACCAGGCGTTTCGTTAGCTTCCAAAACTGCATAATCCATTACTGTACCATCAGTTGATACAGCTGTGAGTAATTTGATCGGGCCGCCATAACCTTTCGGTGCGGTCGGAATAATATAGGCAATTTTCTTGCCGCCCTGTTCTGCGATAAAGGTATCTTTTTCACCTTCAACAGGTACAAATGCATCCGCAGTCGGAACAAGGCCTTTCATTGAAGCTTCCTTCTGCTGTTCCGCTTTAGCGGTCGCCGTCGGTCCTGTAATAAGGAATACTACGCCGATGATACAACCGGATACAAAACAGGTAATAATTAAATTAAGTGCAATTTTAATGATATTACTGGGTTTCTTGTCAGCCATTTTATTTAGCCCCCTTTGTCTTTACTGCACCAAAGACAGTCGGTTTTACGAGGCGGTCAATGAGCGGGGTCAGGGCATTCATAAGCAAGATAGAATAGCAGACACCTTCCGGATACCCGCCAACCAGACGAATCAATACTGTAATCAGGCCGCAACCTAATGCAAAGATGATCTGCCCTTTCAGGGTAATCGGAGCGGTAACCATATCCGTTGCCATAAAGAATGCGCCAATAATAAGGCCGCCGGCCATCATATGGAAAAGTCCGAGCTGCGGACCATAAATAACGCCTGTAACAATCCCAACGGTAGCAATCATCGTTACAGGAACCTGCCAATTGATATAGCCTTTATAAATAAGATAAAGACCACCAAGAATCAGAAGGACTGTAGAAGTTTCACCCATGGAACCATTACGGAAACCAAGAAACATATTCATGATCATTGTTCCATAATCGTTATTAAATAATGCAAGCAATGAATCATAACCGCCGTGTTTCAACACATTCAGCGGTGTAGCACCGGCAACGCCATCAATAACGGTGCCGTTAATCTGTGTCCATGTCGTCATCGCAATCGGCCAGGAAACCATCAAGCCTGCACGACCAACATGAGCCGGGTTGAAAAGGTTGTAACCTAAACCACCCATGGATTGTTTACAAACAACAATTGCCAGGAAAGAGCCAACGATGCTCATCCACCAGGGAAGACTCGGCGGGCAGCACATTGCCAGTAATAAACCGGTAATGACCGCACTACCATCTTTGATGGTGACTTTCTTGTGCATCATTTTTTCCCATAAAAATTCGAAAACTACTGCAGACACGATTGCAACAATAATATTAACAAGAGCATTGACACCGAAATAATATACGCCGAACGCAGCAGCAGGTACAAGTGCGGCGACAACGTTCCACATAATTTTAGGAATCGTTTCGTTACAGCGAACATGCGGTGAGGATGAAACAGTAAGTGTAAATTCCTGCATGTCTTTAGCATCCTTTCCTATAGTTTGTCCTTTAACTTCTGGACTCATGATATCCCTTCTTCCATTGATTACTTAGCTGCCGCTTTCGCTTTAGCCGCATTCATCATTGCTTTGACGTGGCCCTTAGCATTACGGACATACTGGACGATGTTACGTTTTGCAGGGCAGGTATATACGCAGCTGCCACATTCTACGCAGTTCATAACGCCATATTCCTGACATTTTTCCCAAGCTTGGCAAGAAGAGAAAATGCTGAGCTGGCTGGGAACCAGTCCCATTGGACATGCAACTACACAGCGGCCGCAACGGATACACGGTGATTCTTCCCCAACCTGACATTTTTCAGCAGACAGAGCTAAAATACCGGATGCCCCTTTAGTAATAGGGATATCGAGCTGATATTGAGCAAAGCCCATCATCGGGCCGCCGGCAATAACACGATCCGGCTGCTGAGACCAGCCGCCGCAGTAATCAATAGCTTCCTGGAAAGTTACACCCATACGCAGGCGCAGATTCTTCGGTTCTTTGATACAATCACCTGTAATGGTGGTCAGACGTTCAATCATAGGAATCCCATGACAAACGGCATCCGTAATAGCCAGAACCGTGCCTACATTGCTTACAACACATCCTACATTCATAGGAAGTCCGCCCGGTTCAACCTGGCGGCCCGTGCAGGATTCAATCATCATTTTTTCAGCACCTTGCGGATATTTCGTTTTGCAAGGAAGTACTGTTACTTCCGGAAGATCTTTAAATGCTTCCGTCAAGTTTTTAATTGCTTCCGGTTTATTATCTTCAATGCCGATAAATCCCTTGTGGACGTCAAGGACTTTCATGCAAATCTGTACACCGGTAACCAGTTTTTCCGTCGTTTCCTTTTCTACCATTGCGCGGTAGTCGCAAGTCAGATACGGTTCACATTCAGCACCATTGACAATAAAGGTATCAACAGGTTTGTTTGGAGCCAATTTGATATGAGCAGGGAACGTAGCACCGCCGCAGCCGACTACGCCGCATTTTTTAATCAGATCCAGGATTTGTTTGTTATCGAGCTGTCTCCAGTCGTGTTCTTCCGGAATCCCTTCTGCCCATTCATCATTGCCATCTGCCTGAATAACAACAGCCATACATTTGACCATCGTATTATGCGGCATAGGCGCTACCTTAATGACCTTACCGGAAGTAGACGCATGGATGTCTGCGTGCATGAAGGCATCACTAGTCCCTATGAGCTGGCCTTTTTTGACCAAATCGCCCACCTTGACTGTCGGAGTACAAGGAGCGCCGAAATGCATGCTCATCGGGATGACTACTTGAGCCGGTACTGCTGGGGTTTCTATGGCACTATCTTTTGCATAGCGTTTTCCATCATCAGGATGAACCCCACCTCTTTTAAAGGTATTCAACATCAAAAATCACCTCATTAATATATAATGAAAACTATGAAAACATGAAGCAACTCACTGCTAAGAACTGATATGATTTTTATTGCGCTTCTGCCCGTCCGATTCCTGTTATGGTATATCCCACCCAACAGGGGCCGGAAACGCACTGCTGCCACTCATTCTGACTGCATCATATCCATTCTTACCAATGTCACCACCTTGGTCGTTCGAACAATCGAAAATACACAAGTGCGGTTTGGAAAGACAAAACGAAGGATAGGATATCTCCGAATCATGCTTTCAATCGCTTACATTATAGCATTATATAGTGTATTATTCAATGTGAAAATAATAGCATGTTCATGGTTTAATTTCATATCTGGTATACGATTATTACTCTACTATTATGGTGATATTTCATTTGTGCCTCATATTTATCCATTGGTATGTCTCTGAGGGGTGTTGGTAAAAATAAGTAATCCATGCTTTATCCAACGGGGTTTCAAGTTTTACTGCATGATTGTTTTAAATATTTAGTTTGCATATATTGCATTATATTTATTTTGCAACTAAAAAAAAGCCTCATGTTATTTTCATCACAATGTACAAAAAACAGGAATCTGTAGAGATTCCTGTTTTTATATCACCAAGCTATGCATAAAACGTATTACTTATTCTGTTTGATATCTAACGCCGCTTTGATCAAGCCCTTAAACAATGGATGTGCCTTGGTCGGCCGGGACTTAAATTCCGGATGGAACTGACACCCTATAAAGTACGGATGATCTTTCAACTCTATGATTTCCACCAAGCGGTCATCCGGAGAGGTCCCTGCCAGAACCAACCCGGCATCCGTAAGCTGGGTACGATATTTGTTATTGAATTCCCAACGATGACGATGACGTTCATAAATAAGATGTTCGCCATACACTTCATACGCTTTTGTTCCTTCAGCAATTTTGCACGGATAGAGTCCTAAGCGCATCGTACCACCCTTTTCAGCAACATCCACCTGATCAGGCATCAAATCGATAACCGGAAAAGCAGCGTCTTCATTAAATTCAGAAGATGTAGCCCCTTTCAAGCCGACGATATGACGGGCAAATTCCATGACTGCACACTGCATCCCCAGGCATAACCCAAGATATGGGACTTTATGTTCGCGGGCATATTGTACCGCACGGATTTTTCCTTCGATACCACGGGAACCAAATCCACCAGGTACAACGATGCCATCGATATCCTTAAAAACATCTTCCATAGAAAGTGCCGGGTCTTCCAGGTTTTCCGAATCAATCCAATGGATATGGACTTTCGTCTTATACGCAAATCCGGCATGGCTTAATGCTTCAGCTACACTGAGATATGCATCATGTAACGAAACATATTTACCGACTAAGGCAATATCCAAATCATTTTCCGTATGATAAATGGCATAGACCATTTTCTTCCAGTCTTCCAAATCGCATGGTTTATCTTCCATAGCGAGTTTTTCCAAGACGATACGATCCATTCCTTCTTCATGCAAAAGAATGGGGACTTCATAAATGCTGTTCAATGTCTTGTTTTCAATCACAGCTTCTTTATCAATATCGCAGAATAACGCTATCTTGTCCTTCATTTCATCAGACAACGATTTTTCCGTACGGCATACGATAATATCCGGCTGAATGCCGATACTGCGCAATTCTTTGACACTATGCTGTGTCGGTTTGGTTTTCAATTCGCCGGCAGCACCGATATACGGAACCAGTGTAACGTGAATATATAACACATCGTCACGTCCCACTTCTTTTTTAATCTGGCGGATAGCTTCCAGGAACGGCAGGCTTTCGATATCACCAACGGTACCACCTATTTCCGTAATGACAACATCCGCATTGTCTTCATCACCTACACAATATATTTTGCTCTTGATTTCATTGGTAATATGAGGAATGACCTGTACCGTATGTCCTAAATAATCACCACGCCGTTCTTTCTGCAACACCGACCAATATATTTTGCCGGTCGTAACATTAGAGTTCTTCCCCAGGTTAATATCGATGAATCGTTCATAATGGCCTAAATCCAAATCCGTTTCTGTCCCGTCATCAGTAACAAATACTTCACCATGCTGATAAGGGCTCATCGTACCAGGATCGACATTAATATACGGGTCAAATTTTTGAATAGTAACCTTATACCCGCGATTTTTCAGCAGCCGGCCTAGTGCAGCTGCTGTAATGCCTTTACCTAATGAAGAAACAACCCCGCCTGTGACAAATATGTATTTAGCCATAATTCCTCCCTGTTGAGCCTGTGCTCATTTAAACTCAGAATATTTAGTATACTGTATGGTTTATCTTATTTCCATATATTATATTACATTTTTTTTGGAGCAGAAACCCCTAATATAGCCAAGCTGTTAGCAATGGTAATACGCACTGCCGTAACCAGTGCCAAGCGGGCTTTTTCCAATCCCTTATCTTCCTGGATAATACGGCAATGGTTGTAGAATGAATGGAACAACCCTGCCAGTTCATGGGAAAAATGAGCAATGCGATGCGGTGCTCTTTCCTGGGCAGCCCGAATGATTTCATCAGGAAACGCTGCCATTTTCTTTATTAATTCTAATTCTTCTTCTGTATGAAGCTTATCCCACTGGACATCGGACCAATCAAGATCTGCCACATCGACACCGGCTGCCTTGGCCTGTTTATAAATACTGTAAATACGGGCATGGGCATACTGAATGTAGTATACAGGATTTTCATTACTGTGCGACTTAGCCAGGTCCAAATCAAAATCAAGCTGCGTATCCAAAGACCTCATGATAAAGAAATATCGTGCCGCATCAGTTCCCACTTCTTCGATCAGTTCATTTAATGAAATCGCCTGGCCTGTCCGCTTAGACATTTTAACAGGCTGCCCATCGCGGAACAAGCTGACCATCTGCAATAATAACACTTCAAGATGTTTCGAATCATATCCCAGCGCTTCCATTGCAGCTCTGACTCTGGCTACGTAACCATGATGATCGGCACCCCAAATGTTAATCAGTGTTTTAAATCCCCGGTCAAATTTATTTTTATGATAGGCGATATCTGCAGCCAAATACGTCGGCACACCATTATCCCGGATAACGACCCGATCCTTGTCGTCACCATAGTCTGTCGATTTCAACCACAAGGCACCATCTTTTTCGTATATTTTTCCCCGCCGCTTCAACACTTCGCAAGCTGCATGGATTGCATCCGGATGCAAGGTCCGTTCGCTGAACCAATTATCATAATGCACATTGAAATTAGCCAGATCTCGTTTTAACGCTTTTAACTTTTCTGCATACGCACGGTCCTTAAAGAGTTCCAATCGTTCTTTTTCCGGCATACGCAAATAAGCATCTCCGTCCTGGTCTATAATGGCCTGAGCCGTTTCGATGATATCGTGGCCATGATACCCATTTTCCGGGATTTCCGATGGCTTACCTAATAATTGTAAATACCGGGCATTTACCGACGCTGCCAGATTATCCATCTGGTTACCGGCATCATTGATATAATATTCAGCCTGGACGTTATATCCGGCAGCACGCATCAGATTGACCAACGCACTGCCATACGCAGCACCCCGTCCATGACCGACATGGAGCGGTCCCGTCGGATTGGCGCTGACATATTCCACCTGAACCGTATCATCCTGACGAAATGGCGCTTTGCCAAAATCTGCTCCCTGTCCCAGGATATTCTTTAACGTATCATACATGACATCATGTTTCAGAAAAAAATTAATAAAGCCGGCACCGGCAATGTCTGCCTTATCAAGCCAGGAATAGTGCATTTGATCGACGATTGCCTGCGCAATCTGGCGCGGTGCCCGATGCGCCACCCGGGCTGACTGCATCGCAATAGCAGTAGCAAAATCACCAAATTCCTTTTGCGGCGGTACTTCCAATACAATATCCGGATACTCACCGGCAGGTAATTGTCCGGCTTTTACAGCACTTTTCAAGGCTTCATCAATACCTTGTCTTAATAATTCTTTCATTTCCATTACGAATGGTCCTCCTGCACGGTAATAGTTAATTGCGTATAATTAGATGCAAGCCCTTCGAGTTGTACATCATATCCCAAAAGAATAGTGCCGATACCATCCTGAAGATCAACGTTGCATTCATATGTCTTCATGGTTACCGACAGATTCCCGAAAGGTGTTTTATACTGAGAACGAAATGATTTTCCCTCTTTATACATCTGCCGCTGCTGCACCTTGCCCAGCCGCAGCAATATAACGGTGTCATCCGGCAGTATTTTAATAACCGTCGTCACACCTTTCATCTCTGTCAATTCACTCTCTTCGTAAACGATATAACGGATATCATTACGAATATAAAATTTACCTTCTGATATTAATTCCAGCTTTATTTCTTTCCCTTCCAGATTACGTTGGATACTCTGGACTTTTACTAAGACGGGTTTCAATGAATCCCAACCTTTCCTCTCAATAATCCAATGTTATTATTATATAACAAGAACAGTGAAAAGAAAACACCTTTTTTCAGCTTCTGAAATGCCGCTGTTACTCTGTCCGGCTAAGATAATTCTATCAGATACCGCCAATATTTTTTTGGCATGAACTGACGACGCAACTTTTCATTATGACGTGCTTTGATGGCAATCGTATCATAATATGTTTTCCATAATCCTTGCAGTGACTTTTCTTCGTCGGATACAATAACCTCAGGCACCGTTACGGGTATTTCCACTATCGATAAATGATGCCGGTCATAGTACACTCCCATATGGCGTCCCGTATCATGAATGATCCATTCCTCACCACACAGGCGCCGTACAAAATGAGGCGCCATCACGGGAACGACACAACACGTCGGCTCCAGGCGGCTATACAACATACCCGTTGGCAATTCCTGAAAACGCAGCAATCCCAACAGCGCATGCCGTTCATTCCCTGTTTTGCGGGCCCATTGGCGGACTGTCCAGACAGGCTCATCACTCAGATGACCCAAAAACTTCTGTTGATAGTGAAACGCCAGCCGCAGATACCGCAACAACACTTCTTCTTTATGCGGCATATCCGCCAAAAAGGCATAATACAGAAAATGACTCGTCTTGCCGCCACATTGTTTCTGTAATGCGTCCAGGATACGGGAAACCTTACGGTTATCCGTCATGACGTACGTACTTTCCCCAAAAAGAGATATTTCGCCTTGCGGCCTGATATCTTCGATATGATTGACCCCTGCACTCCAGCCATCAAAAACAGCAGAAAGAAAACCCAAAAAAGTTCCATCATATGTATAATTCATCAGCGATTCTCCTCAAAAAGGCTCATCTGTTCATACGTTCCGAGCGGTTCTCCACTAACAAGGCGCTGACGAATAAACTCCGGAGAATCTGATTCACCGTAAAATTTCCCTTTGCAGGTAATGAAATATTTGGCCCGCTTCAATACAATCCCCAGACGTCGCAATGTATCATAGGATAAAAAAGAATGGCGCCGGGCCGCACAAATACGTTTTGCAGAAGTTACCCCGATGCCGGGAACGCGAAGTAACATATGATAGGATGCCTTGTTCACTTCGACTGGGAATATTTCGGGATGACGTAATGCCCAGCATGCTTTGGGATCTAAATGTAAATCAAAATCCGGCGTACTGTCTGCAAGGATTTCATCAGCAGAGAATTGGTAGAACCGCAGCAGCCAATCCGCCTGATATAAGCGGTGCTCCCGTAACAAAGGCGGCTTAGCAATCGCCGGCAGATTAGGTCCACTCAACGCTGGTACATATGCCGAATAGTATACCCGCTTCAGATTGACTTTGTCATACAATGCTTCGCTGAGCCGTAAAATGGTCTTATCACTATCCGGCGTAGCCCCGACAATGAGCTGCGTCGTCTGTCCTGCCGGCACAAAATCCGGAGCCTTACGGCTATGCTTCTTATTTTCTCGTCGTTCGGCAATCCCCTCTTTAACAGCTCCCATAGGCATCAATATTCCTTGTTTGGTTTTCTGTGGCGCCAGTAGTTTCAATCCTGCCGATGACGGTAATTCTATATTAACGCTCATCCGATCAACATATTTACCCAATTCATGAATCAAGCGGCCATCTGTACCGGGAATCCCTTTCATATGGATATAGCCGTTGAAATGCCGCTCTTCCCGTAACATCCGGGCGGTTTTAATGAGCAGCTCGGTCGTATAATCCGGCGAACGGTATACCCCAGAGCTAAGAAACAATCCTTCAATATAATTGCGGCGATAGAATTCAATCGTCAAATCCGATATTTCACAAGGAGTCAGTATGGCACGTTTCGTCTCCCGGGAGCAGCGGTTGACGCAATAAGCACAATCATACAAGCAATAGTTCGTCATTAATATTTTCAACAATGATACACAACGTCCATCTGCTGACCAGGTATGACAAATGCCGGAACAAGCTGCATTCCCGATTCCGCCATTTTGATTGGCCCGTTTGCTGCCACTCGATGAACAGGATACATCGTATTTGGCTGCATCACTCAGGATAGTCAGTTTTTCCTGCATCTTTTCCCAATCCATCATCTCATCACCCGCCTTTTAACTCCCGTTTCTTCACCCGTATACTAAGACAAAAGGCCGGAATGGGATTCCGGCCTTGGAAATGGGCTAATCCATATGCAGCCCTTCTTTTAATTTTGCAAAAATTTTTTTTTCTTCTTCCGTCAAGGGACGTCCTAAATCAACGTGCAGTTCCTCGCCGTTACTCTTCGCTTTTTCCTGTTCATGCGGATCGCCGCTTTTGGCACTGTCATCACGAATAATCATAGTGTCACCTCCCTTTGTATTGGCCTTATTATATCATGTATCGAACATATATGCTAGTAACTCCCTGAAAATATTGCTTGACATATATAGTAATACAGTGTATGATTATATAGTCAGTTGTTTATGGAGTGGTACTCAAGAGGCTGAAGAGGACGGTTTGCTAAATCGTTAGAGCTCGTAAGGGCTGCGAGAGTTCGAATCTCTCCCACTCCGCCATTTAATTGGAACGAGAGGCATCGGAAATTTCCGATGCCTCTTCTTTTTTTACATGGTATGAACCGTTACCGTGTCGAAAATTTTTAATCAGACAACACCTATTATATTGTATTATATATAGTTAAACCAAAAGCTGCCCATTCAAAAGAACAGGCAGCTTTTAATTTACGATCTTACTATTTTAAATCAATCGAGTTGTACATCAATCCAGCCAGCGGCTTCCGGAGCAATCGATCCCGGAGCGAATAACCCATGTATATTGGTTTCTCCATCAAGATAGAAATTATCCTTCGCCTGATCCAGAGAATTAGCAAATCCCGGTAACAGTGTAATTCCCTTAGCCTTCGCTGCCTTTTCCACACAAGCCTTCACATTAGCCTGCGCAAACGGATCCGTATCATTACAAATTTTAGCGACTTTGGTCAAATCCGCAGCTTTTACAATACCGCCTTCCTTGGTATAGGTCAGGCCTTCTTTCTGATTAAATGTATACATTTTGCCATCTTTGTGTGGTACCGACGCATTTTCATCTAATACGACACTAAGCATAGCATAGGTATTACACATAACCTTGTAGCTGACAGAGCCCTGCATTTTTTCTGCAACGACATCTTTATTATATTTATTTCCACCGCCCAGCTGAACATGTTTTACACCATTCATAAAAGAATCCACATGATTCTGAATATCAGCATTAATCACATTTTGTGCCTGCACGTTCGCCATTGATGAAACTTGCGGATAACTATAATTAAGTTGTCCTTCGTGACGAACCGTATCGTTTACCCGAATCGGGGTCGTCAAATACGGTGTAGTCGCTTTAGCCATCCCTACTGTCGGAACCACTAACGCAGCTCCCAACATCAACGTTACAATCCATTTCGCTTTTTTCATCGAGTGCCCCCCAAGAAACATGTCTGCTTCTTTATACATATACAATAACAGCAATAATCTCTATATCCTGCTAGTCGTTAATAGAATCAACAGATATTTCCAACCGCTGATTCGCTATTTGCGGAACTCCGTAAACAGTACACGTTTCACCGACATAGGCATGATTACCATTCAACCGCAAAGCAACACGGGTACCATGATTATCTTTAAAGGAAACATAGCCATCGCCATAGGATTCAACAACTTTACCTTTGATTGCTACACGCTGGCCCATATACCGCTGCGACGATAATAATTTGGAAACAGTGACATTAGTATAGTCACCATGATTAATATTGCCGCCTACACTGCCGCGGTTATTCTGATTCTGTTCCTGATCATAGGAAACACTGTTTGCATCTAATACCATCGTATTATCGCGGATAACCAGGATACCGGTTACACTAAGAGCATGATTCCCCGATACGACACCGCATTTTGACAAATCACAACGAATGAAATCACCATTAAAATCAACCAATTTATACATGTTATCGCCATATGATTCTGTAATCTGGCCCTGAACCGTAACCTGAGTACCAACATAGGCTTCATTGGTCATCAATTTGCTGACCGTAGTTGCATAACCAGGTGTAAAAGACGTCACTGCTACAGCACAGCCAAGCATCGTTGCTATCAATAATTTTTTTCCGAACATAATACAGACCCCCTTTTAAGAAGTGCATATGAATAATATAATTAAATTTTAACACCTCGTGAAAATAAATTCAAAAAAGCTAAAATAAAATTCTTGAAAAAAAATACATATTAAGGCGTATATACAACCAATATTCATACCTTTTTCACTAAAAAAGGATTGCTTTTTAACATAAATTTATGCATTTTTATTTACGTATGTTTTTATATGACGACAAAAAAACGCGGCAGAAACCGTCCCCTTTACAGTTTCTGCTGCGTTTTTTTCATCACTTCATAAATTTATCTTATCTGATTTCTAATGCCCGTCAACCATTTCCCCTTCGAGATCTTCAGCAACGGCTTTTTCCTTTTCTTCTTTAACATGTGCATAATATTTTTTCGTTTCCGCTACTACAACGCCAGAAAGTCCAATAAGAGCAATCAAATTCGGTATCGCCATCAGACCATTTACAATATCGGCGAGGACCCAGATAATGTCCAGTTTTATAAACGCACCGCAGGCAATGAGAATAATAAACACGATGCGGTATGGCATAATTCCCTTCACGCCAACAAGGTATTGGATACACCGTTCTCCATAATAATTCCATCCCAGGATCGTCGTAAAAGCAAATAATGTCAAGCCGACACAAAGAATCATACTGCCCCACGTCGGATAGGCCTGTAAAAATGCAGCATTCGTCAATGCTGCTCCATTCAGTGTCCCCATCCATGCCCCGCTGACAACAAGGCAAAGGCCGGTAAGCGTACAAATAATGATGGTATCAATGAATGTGCCCGTCATAGAAATGAGCCCTTGTTCAGCCGGCCATTTCGTTTTGGCCGCTGCCGCAACAATAGGAGCACTGCCAAGACCGGATTCATTGGAAAATACGCCGCGCGCTACACCGTTACGCATAGCTACGATTACTGTCGATCCAAGGAAACCGCCGGCAGCCGCTGTCGGCGTAAACGCATCGGTCACAATTTCTGCAACCGCCGCCGGAACCATATCGTAAAAGACAATTAAAAAACCAACGGTAGAAATAATGTAAATAACTGCCATCGTCGGAACGATTTTAGAAGCTGCCTTGGCAATCGACTGCAGACCCCCGATGGTCACTGCCGCAACCAGGATAGTCAGTACAACAGCGGTATATTCAACAGGAATATTCGCAGAAAGCCTCGTGATTTCAACAATCGCATTGACCTGCGCAAATGTCCCGATACCAAAAAAAGCAACAAGAACGCCAAAGAACGCAAACAAAAATGCTAGCGGTCTGTACTTTCTGCCCAGACCATTTTCAATATAGTACATCGGACCGCCGGCAATTTCACCGTTTTTATCTACTGTCCGGTATTTAACGGCCAGGCATCCTTCGGCATATTTCGTGGCCATCCCAACAAAAGCAGCCATCCACATCCAAAAAATCGCACCGGGACCGCCGGCATGCACCGCCGTAGCAACGCCGACGATATTCCCCGTACCGACGGTTGCCGCTAAGGCTGTACACAGTGCTTTAAAACTATCGATATCCCCATCGCCCTGATTTTTAGCTGTAAAAATCAGCTTCAATGCCCGCGGCAATTTGAATATCTGCAAGAAATGAAGACGTGCCGTAAGCATGATACCTGTCCCAATAAGCAGGAACAGAAGCGGCGGCCCCCAAATAAAACTGTCAATCCCATTCAACGTTTCCAACATTTGCCATTCTCTCCTTCAACCAACATATACAAAAACTCATAACAAAAAAACAATAAAATAATAACAAAAAAAACCTATCATCAGATGACTCTGAAGATAGGGATATAGTAACATAGTAACAAAAATATATTGCTGTATGCTCTGTCCTTTTGCCTGAGAGATTGGAAATCAATGATTTCTTTCACCTTCGGCGCCCTATAGGGACTCTCCAGAGTTGTGTCCACATACGGTCCTATCCCAAAGGATACCTGAGAGTTTTACTCCGTCGGCAGGCTGTCGCCTTCTCCCGCATGTTTCATCCACTTCATATGTGATTTAGTCATGATTATACCGCTAACACGCTTATTTTGCAAGATGTTTATAATTTCGAAATATTAATTTTATTATTGCGTTATAATCATATTTAAATTTAAAAAAAGCCGCTTCCGTAGAAGCGGTAGAAATATCATATGATACTTTTAATCAAATCAATCGCTGCCGTAGCTGTCTGCCGCCAGCATAACGGCGTAATCGCAATGTGATTACTGCGCACAGCCGCTACATCACTATTAGACGGCGCCGATTCCATATCAATGTCGCCAACAATATGATAACAAATACTGCCATCGATATCTTTCTTTTCCGCAATCACATTATGGTAAATCTGTACCGTCTGCGGCACTACACGTGCATTGGCCAGACAAATCGGCCCTTTAGGCGGTATATTAACATTCAAGATACCCGGATAGCGGCCGCCGCAAATAATATGCTGTATCATATCACATACCAGGCGCCCCGTCCGGATACAGCGTTCTTCTTCTATGACATTCATAGAAACAGCAATGGCCGGGACCTGATAATACGGTCCTTCCATCGCCGCTGACACCGTCCCTGAATACAAGACATCACTGCCCAGATTATAGCCATTGTTGATGCCAGAAATAATGAGATCCGGCTTGTGATCAGCCAAAAAATATTCCATCGCCATCTTGACACAATCTACAGGAGTACCGGAAACAGCGATTTCCCGTACGGAAGCACCTGCTGGTGTCACTTCTTTACAATATAACGCTTTATTAATAGTCATCGAGTGAGATGCCGCACTACGTTGACCATTTGGTGCTACAACTGTTACAGCATAACCGGCTGCTATCAATTCTTTCTTTAAGATCTGCAGGCCCGGAGCACGCTGACCATCATCGTTCGTCAATAGAATATGCATGCTAGTTATTCTCCTACTTTTTGTTTTCTTTCCGTAATAAAGCAGCACTATCATAGGATACAGCACGAGTATGGATTGTATGACTCCACTTCATTTTATGCCGATCCTTAAATCCTAAAAATGTAACCGGAATCCAACTGTACATAAACAGGGGATATACAATAAGGTACAGCCATGATTTCATGGGAACTTTAATTTGAAGCAAGACAATAATCGGTATAAGGTACTGCCCTACCCCGATGACCGTCCACATCTGAAGGGGAACAATCTGATACAAGATATTCGTATATAAAGGAATATATGAATTAATCGAGGCGATAACAGCATAAATTGTCGACATCATCATAAAAAAAGGCTGTGATAGCGTAACGATACCGTCAAGCATGCGAATATTACCGATTTTTATTCCCTTGGCAAAAAGCTTGGGTATAAATCGGCCGCCGCAATCACATTGCCCCTGGGCCCAACGTTTACGCTGCCGACAGGACTGCATAAATCCTAATGCCTTTTCATCGTAGATGATGGCATCATGCGCCCAACAAGTCCGCACCCCTTCCAACAGGACTTTCATAGAAAATTCCATATCTTCTGTCAGGCAGTCACATCCCCAGCCGTAGCGGCGGACGATGTCCGTAGCGATACACATCCCCGTTCCGCCTAAAGCAGTGGACAAGCCGATGTTATATTTCGCCAAATGCCACATATGGTTAATCAACCAGAATGCAATAGAAAAGGTACCGGCAATCCACGTATCTGTCGGGTTCTTCGCATCCATATATCCTTGTATGACTTGTTCCCCTTTACACAAGTGGTTATTCATTTCCCGTAAAAATTCCGGATGAACCAGGTTGTCTGCATCAAATACCACAAACGCATCATACTGCTTCTTCTGCGCCAGCATTTGAGAAAACATCCAATCCATCGCATACCCTTTACCTACATGTTCCACATTGGTCCGTACCTTAACGATAGCACCATGTTCACGGCATATATCTGCAGTATGATCCGTACAATTATCCGCAACGACATAAATATCGTACATATCCCGCGGATAGTGCAGCTGCTTTAAATTATCAATGAGCTGCCATACGACCTTCTCTTCATTATGCGCACAAATAACAGCGGCAAAGGTCTTCTGCGGTTCTGCCGTAATCCGTTCTTTACGCTTCAATAACCCGAACAATGCCAAGATGAAATAGTACAGGGAATAAAAAACAATAATGACTTGGATGGGTATCATGATGATATCCAAAATATGTTCCATACATACCTCTCCCAAACACTTAGTGAGCGAAGTTCATAGCTGTATTCACTAATCCGAACACGATGTACAACAAGAACGGCATCGTAATAACCAAATGCCAATCAACAAACGCTAATACAGCAACCCCGAAAATAATGGCGATAGCCAAAGCCGACTTGTGAAGAACATCCGGGCTGGCCCCCTTAAAATCAGGATTATGAATTTTACTGACCAAATGATATCCCAAAGCCAATACGAAGATAGCTATGAGCCATGCCGGAAGATGTGCTCCGGAAATAACATAGGTAGCAATAAGGCAGCCACCGTTCGGAATAGGCATCCCCTGGAAATATCCATGAACCACCGTCGTATTCAGGTTAAAACGAGCCAGCCGCAAACCGCCGAAACAAGCATAGATGATAGCCGGAACAGCACCTAGCCAGCCTAATTCCTGCAGGGCATAACTATAAATCAAAAATCCCGAAGCCGCTCCAAAAGAAACACAGTCCGATAACGAATCAAGTTCCTTCCCAAACTCCCCGGATACGCCGAGCGCCCGGGCACTCCGTCCATCACAGGCATCACAAGCCATGGCCAGTAAAATACAAATACCGGCATACGTATACAATCCATGCAGTGTCATGATCATACTCAGTACACCAAACCCAAGGTTACTCGATGTGAACAGACAAGGTATTACGTTTCTCATTTTACAATCCTCCCTATAATGGTTTCTCCACAACGTACTTTCTGCCCCTTCTGTACGGTAATATCTACATCATCATCAACATAGATTTCAGCACAAGAACCAAATTTAATCATACCATACAGTTGTCCGTGCAGCAGCGTATCTCCCAGTGTAACCCAGGAAACAATACGTCGTGCCAAAATGCCGGCAATAACCGTCACTAAAATCTGTGTCCGGCCATTTTCGATTCCGATGGAATACCGTTCATTTTCATACCCGACGCCTTCCTTATATGCAGGACGAAAACGCCCACATGTATATTGCTGGAAATTGATAACTCCGGATAAAGGCGCCCGGTTGACGTGAGCGTTGAAAATCGATAAAAAGATAATGATCTTACGGCATTCTTTATTCAAATATGTCTCTTCATACACCTTTTCTATACCCACGACCGTTCCATCAGCCGGTGCCACAAGGGCTGTTTCATCATCAGGAACCTGGCGATGGGGATTGCGGAAAAAATAAGCGAAATACAAAGCCAGCACTGTCGGTATGGCCGCTACATAGGCATTCAAAAAATATCCGGCCGCTATGGCAAGAATAACTGCTACTGCTATGAATATGTAGCCATCTTCGACAATAAATGGTTTATTCAAGACATCACCTCAAATCTACTTTGCCTTTTTATTGCCTTTAACAGCAATGACAAACTTAGGCAAAGCTAACATACGCTTGAACCGCGTCGGTTCTTTAGCAAAACGATACAACCATTCCAAGCGATGTTCCTGCATCCATTTAGGGGCTCTGGCCGACTTCCCAGACAATACATCCAAGGTACCGCCAACGCCCATACACAAACACGGGCCCAATTCATACATATGATTAGAAATCCATTTTTCCTGTTTAGGCACACCTAACGCTACTAAAAGAATTTGTGTCCCTTTACAACGAATATCGTTAATGATTTCTCTTTCTTCTTCAGCAGTAAAAAAGCCTGAATGGGTGCCAACTATATTCACATCGCCGTATTTTCTCTGCAAATTGGCAGCAGCCATATCGGCAACGCCTTCAGCACCTCCGAACAGATACACGGACGTTTTACGTACTGCCGCTTCTTCCAATAATTTGCATGCTAAATCAACACCTGTTACCCGTTCCTTAAAATGGCAGCCCTGTTGTTCCGCCGCCCACAAAACACCGGCACCATCCGGAACAACCAAATCAGCCTGCTGCAGAATATGGGCTAATTCGTCATCATGACAGGCTCTCATGAGCATTTCCGCATTAGCCGTAGCAATAGCAGTCGTTTTCCCTTCATCAATACATTGAAAAGCATAACTGCAAGCTTCTTCTATGGTCACATTCTGTATAGGAACGGATAATATGTCTATGGTACTCGTCACATTAGTCCTCCATCCTTAGTTCACGCTGTAATTCGGTGCTTCCTTCGTGATATTGATATCATGAGGATGGCTTTCACGAAGTCCTGCTGCCGTAATCTGAATAAAACGTGTGTTTTCAATCATTTCTTTAATATTATGACAGCCGCAATATCCCATAGAAGCACGCAGACCGCCAACCATCTGGAAAATCGTATCCGCTGCTGGTCCTTTATAAGGCACACGGCCTTCAATCCCTTCCGGAACCAGTTTTTTTGCATCTTCCTGGAAATACCGGTCTTTACTGCCGCAGCCCATCGCTGCCAGAGAACCCATGCCGCGATATTCTTTATAGCTTCTGCCCTGATAAATAACCGTTTCGCCAGGACTTTCTTCTGTGCCGGCCAAAAGATTCCCCATCATGACGACATTACCGCCGGCCGCAATGGCTTTGGCCATATCACCGGAATACTTGATACCGCCATCGGCAATAATAGGAATACCATACCGTTGTGCTACTTTAGCACATTCATGTACAGCTGTAATCTGTGGTACCCCGATGCCGGCAATGATACGGGTCGTGCAGATAGAGCCAGGGCCGATACCTACTTTAACAGCATCCACACCACATTCGATAAGCGCTTCGGTAGCTTCACCGGTAGCGACATTACCAGCAATGACCGGCAAATGCTGATATGCTTTTTTGATTTCTTTCAGGGTATTCAATACGCCGACAGAATGACCATGGGCCGTATCAATGACAACCACATCCACTTTAGCCGCAACCAGCGCATCGAGGCGATCCGTCATGTCGTGAGTAACACCCACACATGCGGCAACGAGCAGCCGGCCGTTGGAATCTTTAGCAGAATTCGGATATTTGTGAGCTTTTTCAATATCTTTAATCGTGATAAGCCCCTGTAAATTTCCTTCTTTGTCTACTAAAGGCAGTTTTTCAATACGATGCTGCCGCAAAATCGCTTTGGCTTCTGCCAGGGATGTCCCTACCGGTGCGGTGACCAGATTTTCTTTGGTCATGACATCGCCGATACGACGGCTCATATCTTCTTCAAAACGCATATCTCTGTTCGTAATAATACCGACAAGTTTGCCATTTACGGTGATAGGCACACCGGAAATACGGTATTTCCCCATCAATTCATTCGCATCCGCTAATAAATTATCAGGATGCAAGAAAATAGGATCAATGATGATACCATGTTCAGACCGCTTTACTTTATCCACTTCACGGGCTTGCGCCGCGATAGACATATTTTTATGGATAACACCTATGCCGCCTTCGCGGGCTACCGCAATGGCCATAGGGGCTTCCGTAACTGTATCCATACCAGAACTCATAATAGGAATATTCAGTTTGATATCACGCGTCAGATTTGTTGATACGTCAACTTCTTTCGGCAGCACGTCAGATCGTGCCGGTACCAGCAAAACGTCATCAAATGTCAAACCTCTCATACCAAATTTATCAGATCTCATATTTGCACCTCTATTTAAAAAATATAAAATCAGGGGACAACACCCCCCGAATGCTTTATCCCTTATTATAACGGATAAGTTTCAATATGTACATATTTTCAACAGGGAAATTTGCGAGAAATATGATAATATCCCTTGATAACCGCAATCAATTACTTAACAGGCCTTCAAACGTCCGACCAAAGCGGTGTTGTAATGCGGTCAGTACTACTATTTTGTCAAAAGAACCTTTTAAATACTCCGCAGCTTCATGACGGGCAGCTATGACTAGAGACACATCATTGATAATATCCGCCGCTTTTAGATCCGGCAAACCATGCTGGGCATACCCAAACAAATGTCCCGAACCACGCAGCAATAAATCCTTTTCAGCCAGGACAAACCCATCATGGATTGTTTCCATCCATTTCAGCCGCTGCCGTGTCTCTTCAGAACCGCCTTTAGCCAACAGGATGCAGTACGCCTGCTGGCTGCCACGCCCAACACGTCCCCGCAATTGGTGAAGCTGAGCCAGGCCGAATCGTTCCGCACCGTCGATGAGCATCAGCGTAGCATTTGGCACATTTACCCCCACTTCAATAACGCTCGTTGCCACTAAAAGCTGAATATCACCCTGTTGGAACGATTCCATGACAGATGCCTTATCCTTCCCATTCATCCTGCCGTGGATGAGGCCACAGCGGCGATTTTTAAAAATCCCCTGCTGAAGTTGTTCATACAAATCCGTAGCTGCCTGCAAGTCTATGGTCTCTGATTCTTCCACTAACGGACAGACAACATAACACTGCTGTCCCTTAGCCATCAGTTTTTCCATAAAAGAATAAATGCGCTGTCGCATCGGTTCACCAACCGCATATGTTTTAACAATTTTTCGTCCCGGCGGCAGTTCATGGATAGAAGATACATCAAGGTCTCCATACACCGACAATGCCAGCGTCCGGGGAATGGGCGTCGCCGTCAAAAACAGCGAATGAGGTGCCTGGCCTTTGCTCTGTAAAGCGGCCCGCTGGCGTACACCGAACCGATGCTGTTCATCGGTTACTACCAACCCTAAATCCGCAAAAACGACATCTTTTTGAATCAGGGCATGGGTGCCGATCAGGATCTGGATACTGCCATCCTTTAATTTTTCCAGCAGGAGCTGGCGTTCTTTGGCTGTAACATGCCCGGTCAACAGAGCTATCTGTACCGGAAGTCCCTGAAATAATTGGGTGAATGCTTCATAATGCTGTGTTGCCAGGATTTCCGTCGGGGCCATGAGGGCTCCCTGATAGCCATTTTCCACGATTTTCGCCAAAGCCATGGCTGCTACAACCGTCTTCCCGGAACCGACATCCCCCTGAATCAGGCGCTGCATGGGCACTTCACTTTCCATATCATTCTGGATATCTAAAAAAGCTGCGGTCTGTCCCCGTGTCAACGTAAAGGGCAGCTTCCCCAGCAATCGTTTAAGCAGGTTTCCATTGGGCCCGCATTTAATACCTCTGCGTATCCCCTCATAACGACGCCGCAGCAACAATCCCAGCTGCATATCGAACAACTCTTCGAAAGCCAATTGGCGCCGCGCCTGCTGCTGTTTTTTCATATTTTCCGGAAAATGCATGGCTTCATAGGCATCTTGAGACGGCATTGTAGAATATCCGTACTGCCGGGCTCCTGCCCATCCCGGCAATACTTCCGGCTGCCGGGATGCCAAATCCAAAGCATGGCGGACGGCCTTGCGCACATCTGACTGGTACAACCCATCCGTAAGGCCGTATACGGGCATGAATCCACCGGCAGTCACCCGTCCTGGTTCTGTCTCAGGACTATTCATCTGGCGATGGCCGTATGCCCATTCCATACGGCCAAAGACAGTCCATTCCCTGCCCTTTTTAAAAAATCGTTTTTTAAAAGGCTGATTGAACCAAATCAAATCCACTGCGCCGCTATCATCTGCAACGGTTACTTTGAGGATCGACATCCCCCGCCTCGGCCGCAGTTCCTGTATCATAGAAACAGTTCCACAAATCAAAACAGGCTGTTCCGCCGGTAATTTGATTTGTCCTATAGGATAGATATGGCTCCTGTCTTCATAGGCCCTGGGGAAATATTGCAGCAAATCCGATATGGTCTCAATCCCCAGCCTGTTAAAAAGTTTTTCTTTCTGTGTACCTATCCCTTTTAATTCACAAATTGAAAATTTCATAAAAACTCCTTGTATTTTTCTTTCATATATTGTATCATATTTTGTATGCTTTTATAAATAAGCCTTGATTTGCTACGACTTTTATGATAAAATTTTTATGTTGTACTGTGATGGTGCAGGGAGGTGTAACTAATGGCAAACTATTGCGAAATCTGCGGTAAGGGAACACAAAGCGGCATGAATGTCAGCCATTCCCATTTAAAAACGAAAAAAACATGGAAACCGAATATCCAAAGAGTACGTGCTGTCGTAGACGGCGAAGTCAAACGTGTTAACGTTTGCACTCGTTGCCTTCGTTCTGGCAAAGTACAGCGTGATGTTTAATCCCATATAAAAAAAGATGATTCTTTTGAATCATCTTTTTTTATTACCCTCATTACCCTTTCCTTTTACAATCCGTCCTGCCCCACTATGTGGTCGGCAAACGCTGCTGCCCGTTCATGGATTTGATTACAACGTAATATGCTTTTAGGTGCATTAGCTGTTTCCACTAACGCAAACCGTCCCGGTAAAATAAAATTTTTATTACAATTCATCGCATCTATGATCTGCTCAGCTACAATATCACCACCGCTATATCCGGACACGATAAGTCCATACACTTTCTTATCCGCAAACGCTTCTCCTTCTTTACGGAACAATGCTGTCAAGCGGTTAATGAACGCTGTGATATTCGCACTGACAGCATCATTGTAATTGGGACAAATAAGAACTAATGCATCACACTGCCGTACCGCCGGATACACTTCATCAACCATGACCCCGCCATAAAAGCAGTCTCCTTTTTCACCAAAATGAAGACAGGCTTCATAACTGCAGCCACGGCAATCAATGACGGATCCGTTACGCAGTGAAATTTCGTTTACCTGCGCCCGATCTCCGATGGACTGGCGCACCATTTCCCATAATAATAACGTATTTGATGTCTTGCGGCTCGATGCATGCAAAGCAACAATATATGGCTTTTTCCCCTGGGGGAGAGAGCTTTTTTTTTGCAACATTTTATCCGTGATTTTTAAAATCAGGCGATGCGCACTCTTTTCATACGCTTCGAACGGATGAATCCCCTGCACCATGGCCTGCGTATTAAAGTTGTATAAAGAACCGGTCGCTTCAACAAGCGGCTTGCCGGGAAATGAACAGCCAGCCCGATTAGCCATGGACACCATTTCACGGCCCACTTTTTTAGTAAAGAATTCATCGGGGCCATCTATCATGACGCCTCCCCAGCAGCCTTCAAAGCAATGGTCATTTTGGACTAAAAAGCGCAGAAATCTGGCATATGAAGCAGTAACCCCCCAGAGTGGCAGCGCCACGGCAAAAAGGATCGCCCTTTCCCCCAATTTATACGTATCCAAAAAAGATAGTAACCCATGCATGGTACTATACGATTCATGAGGAACTCCATCTAACGCACTGGCAAGAATAGCATCCATACGCCGCGATTGTTCTGATTCGCTCCAACCGATCCGCACTACTGCTAACATTCCTACCGCCTTCTTTCTAACGAATATTGCATAAATTGCTATATGATTTAACTAACCGGCTGTATAAGGGCCGACATATCGGTTCGTTTTCATAGATGATACCATCCGGTCCCATATAGTTTTTAATGCCAAAATACGCACCCCTGCCGGCACTTCCCAGATAAACGGACCCATAATGCCACTGTCCCCGCAACGTCAGCAGGATAGACAATGCTGCCGAAGATAACGAGGGTGCAATATACGGCTTATATCCCAGATCACGTATCGCTATATTTGCATGGATAACCTTCTCTGTCAGCATCCGTGACAAGGTATCATCATAGTGTATCAAACTGTCCGCAATGACCAGGTCCTGACCATGAGGACCGAAAGCACGTCCTTCCGTAAGATACTGATGTATCCGTTCATCTCTTTCCGCATAGTAACAGGCCCGGGCATTCATGACTCCCAGCCCATATCCCTGTATCTGTGCCGGATGGCAGCCTGACCTGTCAAGAAAAGCTGCACATAACGGATCTACCGGGTCGGAAACAATGCATACCAACCCCTTATACGATGACTGGCGGGCTAAGGCCGCAAAATGGCCGATAAGGTTCCGGTTTGCTTCGAGTTGAGCCATACGCACATCGCCTTGCGCCCCCAGGGGAGGAACCCCCTTACTGGCGCAAAAAACGAATACGTCGCAATCAAATAACTGCGCTTCATCAATACAATCCACCGGCGGCAACGGCAGATAAGTTCCCCCAAAGGGATACCGGATCTGATTTATTTCCATTTCCAGCCGTTGTGTATTTTGTTTATTAATATCACAAATGCCGATAGAACGGATAACATCTCCCCCCAGGAGCCGCAAGCCAATGAGCATCGTCGTGCCCACATCACCCAGCGCCAGGATATGGACCCGGGCCGGCTTCCGTATCGGATTATGATCTAATGGCAGACCTGCTGTTCCCAATTCGTTGGGCAGATTACTGATATAATATGATTTCATGAAACATCCTCCCCCTGCACTTTATCTATCCATGCGGTCCGACGACGGGGCCGAATCCATTTCTCCCCAACGCAGCCGCACCAGCCGTTCGATATCATTTTTGATGAACCGCACGGGATCCATGTTCTCATCAAATTTAACTCCCACATCGATATCGGGAATACGGGGATATGTAATGACTTCGCCGAGGCGTTTCAACGTAAGACGCCGTTCATACGTTTCCTGATACACATCCTGCAACGTTTCCATGATAAGAGCCGCATTCTGCAGGCAGACCAGGGAATACACAAAATCGGTTTCTTCACTGCCGTTGCCAATAAATGCCGGTTTAACATAGGGTAAAACGAGATTGATGGACGGGTTGGAATCATACCCGCTGTAATTATTCGCATTATCCATGCTGTCACCGCCAATAAAGGGATAGCAATCCCGTTCATTGAGCCAAACTTCCAAGGTCGGCAAAAAATAGGCACTTTCTGTCTTAATATTTTTTTCTGCCATCATATCCATCGCCTGTCCCGTCATGACACCGACGAGTACTTCTTTGATGTTGACATCATTTTTCTTTAAATACGGTGTCAGCATATTCATACGGTGCCCTTTATGAAGCAAATCATCAATCAGTATAACCGGGCGATTAAAAGATTTTATCATCTTGACCTGATTTTCTACTGAAGAATAATGATGAGATTCGGCAATCGTAAAACCCTTGACCGAGCGGTTAAAGTATTTATCGATATGCAGTGTCTTGGTCACCGTATTGGGTACCAGCACATCACTGAGTGCTTTGCCAAACGGAACCGACATATATGGCCCCCGCCGCTTCTTTTTATCTTCGACAGTAGATACGCCATTGATTTCTGCCACTTTGTTGATAATTTTATTGTGAACAGCACTCATATTGAACGACAACAGCAATTTCCCGGGATAAATATAATTCATGACTGACAATAAATTATCATGAGCCAAATCCAACGCATCCCGGACACGACGATTTTTGTTAAAAGGATTCTTGATGATTGTTTCTACATCACGGAAAATAACCACCGGTGATTTCATATTCACGGCATACAGAGGATGTGCTGCCCCTCTGGGTGCGATATTGACAAACCCCTGCATCTGCAAGGCATTGATTATCTTCGTATCATAGCCGCCTTCATCTACCGGTTTGTAAACAACATATGCAAAATCCCGGCCGATAAGTTCCGTCAGCACTTCGGTAATCACGATTTGACTGACGTTAGCAATACCGGCATTATCATCGACATACAGAAAGCCGATGCAGGCAACGCTGCCGCCGGCAGCCTCACGAATATGGGCTGCTACTTCAGAATCACCGAACTCACTGAGCAATTGCCGCGTGCCGATGCGATGAACCGCAGCATACGCAATCATTTCCTTATGCTGCCCCGCATCATCGACATACAGTGTCCATACCCCTTCTCGTTCGATATAGCGATCCAGGATATCCGTATTATACCCTTTATCCCACAAAGTACCGCAAACAGGCCATAAGCTTTCCGCACCACGGGGTTTAAAAGCACCGATACCAATTTCCCGTGCTTCCAGTACATGCTTATACGCCGGTTCTCGTAAATAAAGATTATTATCATAAATAAAATTTTGGGCTACTGCATCGATAAGATTAGAAATATCCCTGTTCAAATCAATATTTTCACGAATTTTTGTCGAACTGATATCTTCATAAAATTTATCCAGTGTCAGGCGAATAACATTTGCCTGGATATGGTATCCCGCTTCATCGCTGCCTTCCCTGTCGCCTTCACTCGTTTCTCGGGCAAAGGCAATATGATTCACCGTATGAATGGAATTTTCTGTCGGCTCACTTGTATATGCCGATGCATGGGCAATCACATCCGTCCCGACAGCAATATACAAATCCTTGCCTTCAAAAATGTCTTTGAGACGTTTCACATCAGCCGGATTGGCGATATTCACAGGAATATCGTCTGGGAACGGATACATGTCTTCTTCGTCAGCCACGGACATATTCATGATTTTGCGCCGCATCAGCCGCGGCTGCGTGTGTTTGGACCAGGAAAACTCATCCAGGGCCAGATACACATCAAATCCTAAATCACGAATTTTTCTGGCAACGGCCTTATGCCCCAGACTAAACGGGTCAAAGGTTCCCGGATAAAAACAAGCCTTATTCCTGGCCGGGAAATTGAAATCGCCCGTTTCAAACTGATGGCAGCTGATATACCGGTACATATGATTCAATACAGCCGCATTACTATAGAAGTCAAGCAGTCCTTCGGCACTTTCGTCAAGGAGAACCAGTAATTTTTTATAACAATGCATAAACAAGAAATCTTTTCGTTCCATCGACATCACCGGACTATTGAATATGAAACGTCCGATATTGCGAAATGCATCCCGGCTTAATTCCTTGTCATAATGCGCATAGGCTTTAATGATGATATAAAGAAGACGTCGTTGACGCTTTTCATTATTACCATCCTCACTGCCGAATTTACAGGCAAATTCATCGAAGTTTTCTAAAATAACCCCAACCGTATGCACCATGGAAGATGCCAGCGCAATATTCACGGTCATGATCTGCGCTTCCATCGTGGCTACAAATTCATCAAATTCCTGGACAGGAAGTTTTAAAATCATACGTCCCAAAAAATCTGGTACATACTTAGAAATTTGCGGGTCGCCTATTTCCAAGCCATTAAATAATTCTACCGCTAATTCATTGCGCTGGGAATATGTCATATATTCAGCAATAGCCAGCAAACTAGCCCCGGCAGTCTGGCGAACGGAGATGGTCTCACTGACTTTAAGTAAATTAGTCAAATGCATGCCCAGGTGCATGACAGATCCGACATCACTTTTTTTATCCATATAATGCAACATAATTTCGATATTGGCAACTTTAACGATCCAATGCGTTCCCATCTTAAGGTCATCAAGGAATAAATTCCCTACCCGGTTGACAAATGATTTGCGATCTGTCGGCAAAGACATAAGCGTCAGTAAATCCTGATAATATATGTCATCACCATACCCATCCATGAGATGACGGGCACAGCGTAAAGCCGCTACCCTGACGGGCAATTCCGATGCATCAGCAGCCGCCTGAATAAACGACCCGGCCGTTTCCATAAATGTATCATCAATATAGGACCGATCTATATCCATCAGGGTTTTTAACAAAATAATACAGCGTTCCGTCGGATAGTCCGTATTTCTATAATATTGACGCAATTCTTTCAAATCTTGTTGTTGATCCGGCAAGGAAGCGCCTGCTAATGCTGCCTTAACAAAAAAGCTCAGACAATACCCTATCCATATCTTATGCTGCTCCGTATAACGCAAATCCGGATGAATGATCATAGCTGTATAACGGGCAAACAACGATCTGCTGGTAACCGTCCGGGAAGGCAGAGAAACTCCTTTGGGCAGTTCTTTTGTATAGCGATCATTAAAATCAGCAACGATATGCCCCATGAGCAACGCTGCCTGAATACGGATATCCCCTTCTTTATGGGACAATAGTTCATAAAGAAATTTCAACGTCATCAGTTTTTGATGTTCTGTCATATACGTAGAATATTCTTCGAAAATGCTAATATATGTCCGCACATCCTTCCAGCGTCGTTCGCTGCGGGCCGCTTCAATAAGATTGCCAAAATCACTTTCATCGCGAAAAATACTCATCAGGCGGATATTGTGATCAATAGCCGCATATTTCAGCTGATCTACAACATCCTCTCTTTCCAGGAGAACTTTTTCTTTGTGAATATAGAAGGGAACATGGTGAGGCGATTCGGCAAAATCTGCCGGTAATTCGGTAACAACACCTAATTCTTTCATGAAATCTTCAAAATCGGCCAATTTTTCATATACTTTTTGATACCGTTGCTTTTTGGTTTCATCCACATTATCAAGTTTCCCCAGAATCACATCAAATGCCTGCGCAAGTGAATAAAAATGGACCACTTCGGCTCCGGTTACCGACCGAGTGCTTTTTACCCGAAAATCAGCATAAATAAGCAATAGTGATTCAACAGACAAATTTTCTAATTCCAAATCCCACACAGAATGATTGGCAGCAATGTGCCCGATAGACGGCAAGCCGACACGTTGACAGCATATCCCCGTGTAATAATAATGCAAATAGGGCACTCTTTTTTCTTCATTCTTTTTGCAGCCATATTTACCTATGTCATGACAAGCTGCCGCTCCGGAAATCAATGCCAAATCCACGGGAACACCAGCTTTGTACAATTGCCTGGCAACATACATCGCTACATAATGGACACCGCCGACATGTCCCAACGTATTAAATGGCGTAATATCAATGCCTATACGCATGAGCTCATATATATATTGAGCCGCAATAAGGTGGCGCATATGCAGATATTCCCGGCCACATCCCTGGGAAGCAGCAGCTTCTTCATTCAACAGCCGCATCGTCCGTGTCGGATCAAACGGAAGAATTTTATTTTCAAAATGAAACAATCCCCGCAAAATCTGCAAGAATATTGCCGCACCCAATTTTTTTTGGGACAGTTCTCTTTTTTCGACTTCATTATTACTTCCACCGGATGGAACAGGAAAAAGCCGCCTCAATATTTTATGATAACAATATGCCGGCCATCCTTCGGACGGTTCATCATGCAGACAGGCAATATAGGCCTTGGCCAATTGGCATACTTGCTGTGTTTGGAAGCGGGCACCAGGATTACGGCTGGCTGCCAAACGGGATGCTAATATACGGATACGGTTTTCACGAATAAACACGGCCATATCTTCTTCATCAAATCCTGCCATGCCAAGAAAACGACGGTCCTCTAATGCCTTGCATATTTCTTTAAATACTGCCTCTTTTTCATTTCCCATGGTTTTCACCCCGTAACGATACCATCCAACACACTCAAGGCCTATTTCAAAAAAAGACGCCAATGGCGTCTTTTTATACCATCTGTTTTTATTCTTTGTAGAGCTCTTTATTTCTCTTGACGATTTCTAAAACCAGATTAGCTGTTTCTTCAATTGCTTTAGACGATACGTCAACAATGGGACAATGAAGCCGGCGCATAACACCACGAGCATATGTCAATTCTTCGTTGATGCGTTCAATATTGGCATAACTCGCATTGGAATCCAATCCCATACTGCGAAGACGTTCCGACCGGATAAAGTTCAATTTAAACGGATCAATGATCAGGCCGACGATTTTACGAGCCGGTACCTGAAATAATTCCGGCGGCAGGGGTACTTCCGGTACCAAAGGCAAATTAGCCGCTTTGACTCGTTTATGAGCCAGATACATAGATAATGGCGTTTTCGATGTCCGGGATACGCCGACAATGACAATGTCTGCCTGAAGAAATCCCATGGGGTTTTTACCATCATCAAATTTAACGGCAAATTCAATAGCCTCTACCCGTTTGAAATAATCTTCATCAAGCTGGTGGATCATACCGGCTTTCATGGTAGGATCCGTTGATGTCAGGTTCCCGATACCTTCCAGCATGGGCCCGATAATATCTACTACAACCACATCGGTATCAGCCGTCAAATCTTTTAACTTCCGCCGTAATACCGGTGAAATAATGGTGTAACAAATCATCGATTGATTTTCTCTTGCTTTTTTTACTATATCTTCAATTTGTTGCTCCGACCGGATATAGGGGATGCGGACGATATTGAACTTTTCCTTATCGTACTGGCTGGCTGCGGCACGAGCTACGCGTTCAGCCGTCTCACCGAGAGAATCGGAGCAGGCATAAATAATAGGTATTGACACGTTATGTTCTCCTTCCTAATCCACATTCTACAAATAAGCGTGTAATATTTGTCTTAGAAATCCTGCCAACAATCTGTAACTCTTTTCGATCTTCTTCCTCTGTATCTAACAGATTTACAACAGGCAGGCAATCCACTTCATATTCTATCATACGTTGTGCTGCTACAAGAGCCTTTTCATCTGGCCTGACATATATCAATTTACTTGCCGGAGTCATCACCATACGGACAGGCAATGCCCGTAAATCATTATGTCCCATCGCTGTCTTCAGCAAATCCTTACGGGATACTACACCAGCCATGATATTATTGGTACCAACAAATACAGTACCTACATCTTCTGTAAACATGGCAATGATTGCATCATATGCACTAGTGTGTTCTCCTACAATGACCGGCTGTGACAAACATGATTCTATGCTGATATCGGTAATAGCCCGCAACAGTACATCTTTTTCTTTATGTCCTGTATAAAAATACCCCAGTTTGGGTCGGGCATCAATGAGTTCCAACATTGTCAAAATAGCTAAATCCGACCTCAACGCCGCCCGGGTCACATGCAGCCGGTCCGCAATATGCTGACCGGTTATGGGACTATTTTCTCTTACGATCCGTAAAATTGTTTCCTGCCGTTCGGATAACATATGTTTTCACCTCCCAGCGTTTTCCTAATGTCGTCTTATATAATAATATCATTATATCACCCATAATAAAAGGCGGCCAAAAATAACTGCTATATTTTTGACCGCCCTCCTTATTTATTATTTACCATGTATAATCTTCCGTATCTGCACGGCCTTTTCCTGTAAGAGAATCCATTAAGATGCGCTGTTCGATTTGTGCTACATTTTTACGTGTAGCTACGACTGCATCAGGATTAACGGATACAGAATCAATGCCACTCTTGATAAGGAATTCGGTGAAATCCGGATATACGCTCGGAGCCTGACCGCAAATAGAAACGGTCTTGCCATCTTTATGAGCAACGGCGATTAAATGACGAATAGCTCTCTTCACTGCCAGATTACGTTCATCAAACAATGGTGCTACTGTATCATTATCACGGTCACAACCCATGATCAGCATCGTCAAATCATTAGAACCAATGGAATATCCATCGACGAATTGATTGAACTGATCTGCTAAAATAATATTGGACGGAATTTCTGCCATCAGCCATACCTTGAAGTCCGGACTGCGATGCAATCCTTCGTTGGCCATAATGCCTACAATCTTTTGCATTTCGTCAACACGGCGGCAGAATGGAATCATTACATTGAGGTTTTTAAAACCATATTCTTCACGAACTTTTTGTACTGCCTTGATTTCCAGTTTGAACGCTTCCATATATTTAGGATCATAATACCGGGAAGCACCCCGCCATCCCAGAAGTGCGCTGCTTTCCTGCGGTTCGTATTTATCGCCGCCTTTAAGGTTGCGGTATTCACTGGATTTAAAATCACTGAACCGTAAGGTAACCGGACGCGGAGCCAACGCCTGGCATACTTTACGCATGCCATCGGCAAGCTGGTCTACGACCCGTTCCGGATGGCCTATTTCAATCAAATACAGCGGATGTTCATGAATGAATGTCGTCCAGATAAATTCTTCACGCATAAGGCCGATGCCATCACACGGAAGTTTACCATATTTTTCAGCCAGATCCGGATTACCCAGATTCATATAAATCTTAGTACCCGTAATCGGAGCCGCTTCTGCCGCTACGACTGTCGCACCTGCCGCTGCCGGCGCTGCTGGTTTGACAATATCTTCTACGATTCCTTCATATACGATACCATTGGTCGCATCAACGGTGATTTCCATACCATCCGTAATCGTCGTCGTCGCTTCTGTACTACGGCTCTTCGTCCCAACGATACAAGGAATACCGAGTTCACGGCTGACGATAGATGCATGACACGTCATACCACCGGCATCGGTTACAATCGCTTTGGCTTTCTTCATCGCCGGTACCCAGTCAGGTGCCGTCATCGTCGTCACCAGGATTTCCCCATCATTGAATTCTTCAATTCTGCTGGGATCCAGGATAATATGTGCCTTGCCGGCTGCATGACCCGGACTTGCCGGCAGCCCTTTAACAACAATTTTACGGTCGGTTGTAACAGCCTTGCCCAGGGTATCCGCCGAATCGGAAGATTTCTTTTCTTTATTCTTTCTGGACCAAACCGTTTCAGGCCGGGCCTGGAGGAGCCAAATCTTATCTGTCCGTTCGTCAACGCCCCATTCCATATCCATGTAACAGCCATAATGCTTTTCAATCGCTTTCGCATAGGACGCCAGTTCTTTGACCTGTTCATCCGATATGACCTGTTTTTTTTGATCATCTACAGGTACCAGCTGTTCTTCACAATCTCCACCGGGTTTACGAACCAGTTTTACCGGTTTGGTATTGATCATTTTAGAAATAATAGACAAATCATCTTTCTTTACTTTGAAGTTATCCGGTGTAACAGTTCCCTGTACGACATATTCGCCAAGACCCCAGGCACCTTCAATCGTAATCGTCGAATCATCGCCGGTTACCAGATCAACGGTAAACATGACACCTGCTGCCTTAGAAAATACCATCATCTGTACTGCCGCACTCAGGGCAACCTGCAGATGATCGAATCCCTTTTTCGTACGATAGTATGTTGCCCGGTCCGTAAAGGTCGACGCATAACATTCCTTGACTTTTTGAATGACCATATCCGGTCCCTGGACATTCAAATATGTATCCTGCTGGCCGGCGAAGCTGGCATCGGGAAGGTCTTCCGCCGTAGCGCTGGAACGCACGGCAACAAACGGATTATCTTCGCCTACTTTTTTACCTAATTCAATATAGCCCTGACGAATCGCATCGGCCAAATCCTTTGGCATGTCAACACTGCAAATCGCTTCACGAATGGCCGCTGTTACATTGCGCAATTGAACCGGATCTTCCACATCCGTCAAGCCTTTCAGCAATTCCTTGATTTTTAAATCCATGCCCGTTTCATGCATAAAATGGCGATACCCTTCGGCTGTCGTAGCAAAACCATACGGAACCGGTACATCCGTCTTTGAAGTCAGTTCCCCCAAAGAAGAGGACTTGCCGCCGACGAGAGCTACATCTGCCCGGCGTAATTCATCAAACCATAATACATATGCTTTATTTCTGTCCATTATTCTTACCTCCTATGCCAGCACAATAATCATGTATGCTAATAATCTTTTTTACAAAATTATAGTACTCTATTTGTGTTATGTTGTCAATGGATTTATTCATTTTGTTATATTACTTTTAGATATAATGTATACTGATTGTATGATTTTTGGTTTATGTATTGTGTGAATGTATCCTTGTGATATACATATTGTAATATTGTCTCTCCACTATGCAACTGTGGGTGAAAAACGGTCGGTTCATATGATATTACCATTAGATGTGCTATAATAAGAAAATATAAAGTTTATTTTCTATTACTACTTAAAAAACTATGCAATACAGGAGGATATATGTATACACCGAGACGCAGAGCTAAACATGCTAAAAAGAAAGGACCGCTTCACCGCATCCGTATCTTACTCGCATCAGTTTTAGTCATCATTGCCGGGCTCAGCTTTGGCTACATCTTCGCTGCCTACCAGAGCCTGCCGGCCGTAGGCAACAATATGAGGCCTTCCGTGTCATCTCAGGTATTTGACATCCACGGCCGTCTCATCACGACACTTCATTCCGATCAGAATCGTCTGCCTATTGATATTAACAAAGTACCTCAAAATTTACAGGATGCTTTCATTGCTGCCGAAGATAATCGTTTTTATGACCACATCGGTATCGATCCTATCGGCATCGTCCGTGCCGTGGTGGCTAACCTGACGAACCGCGGCATCTCACAAGGCGGCAGTACCATTACGCAACAGCTTGCCAAAAATGCCTTCCTGTCCCAGGAACAAACATTAAAACGGAAAATACAGGAAGCCATGCTGGCGTTAGAAATCGAACGAAAATACAGTAAAAAAGAAATTTTGGAAATGTATATGAATCAGATTTATTTTGGCCAGGGAGCCTATGGTATCCAGACCGCAGCCAAAACATATTTCGATAAAGACGTAGATAAATTAAATGTCGCCCAATGTGCCATGCTGGCAGGATTACCGAAAAGCCCGAATTATTATTCGCCGTTTAATAATCCTAACGAAGCCGGCAATCGTAAAAACACTGTATTGGATCAAATGGTTAAATATGGTTATATTACAGCTGCAGAAGGAGAACAAGCAAAGAAAGAAGATTTGGGCCTGACCAAGAAAAAAGCAACCACAGAAAACGAAGAAACTTCTTCATTTATCGATTATGTCTCCTCACAAGTTGCTAAAAAGTATGGGGACGATGCCTTATACAAGGAAGGCCTGAAGATTTATACGACGATGGATGCCGAAAAACAGCATGAAGCCATTCGTGCATTGCGGCGCCTGCCGGATAATTACACGGATGAAAAGGGACTGACCCAGCCTCAGGGTGCCCTGGTATCCATTGATCCTAAGAATGGTCATATTCTGGCTATGGTCGGCGGCCGCGGCCAGGATAGCTTCAACCGTGCATATCAGGCCGTACGTCAACCTGGCTCGGCATTCAAACCATTCGTTTATGTTACTGCCCTGCAACACGACATGTCTCCCAGCACGACCTTTGAAGACAAACCCATTACCTACGGCGGCTGGAGTCCAAAGAACTCAGGCAACAGCTATCGCGGTACGATGTCCATGAGTGATGCGCTGGCTTTATCCGTCAATACAGTTGCAGTTCAGGCAGCTGATAAAGTAGGAACTAAAAATATCATCGCTAATGCTAAAAAGATGGGAATTACAACCCTGGATGACTCAAAAGACCAAAATCTCGCCATGGCCCTCGGCGGCCTTACCAGAGGTGTATCACCTTTAGAAATGGCCAGCGCTTATGGCACGTTCGCTAACAAGGGAGTCCACGTAAAGCCAACAGCTATCGTTAAGATACTGGATCGTAACGGCAACACCCTGGAAGATGAAGCTACCATGAAAGGATCTAAAAATGAAACACGGGTCATCTCCGAAAAAGAAGCCTATGAAATGACTTCCATGCTTGAAGGCGTCATTGACCACGGGACTGGTACAGCCGCTTCTATCGGCCGTCCGGCTGCCGGCAAAACCGGTACTACTGATGATAACAAGGATGCCTGGTTCGTCGGTTATACCCCGGATATAGTCACTGCGGTCTGGATCGGTGATGACTCCGGTTCGCACAGCCTCGGCGAAGTATATGGCGGTACGATCCCGGCTGAAATCTGGCATGATTATATGGTTTCAGCAACAGAGGATGAATCCTCTGCCGATTTCAATGTTCCCAGTGGAATGGAACGGATAAAAGAATCTTCCCACGAAGAAAAAACTTCCAAGACCACGGAAAAGAAATCTACAGCTACAACAGACAAGTCAGCAACTAAGCAAAAGACTGGTTCTACTCAGCAAAACAAACAGCAGGCCGGCAGGAATAATAAAGAACAATGATAGTTGCAAAAATGCCGCTAACGTATCGATATGCGTTAGCGGCATTTTTATTTTCACAAAACAATTCTTTCTATTTTTTTAGTACTTTATGAATCACCGTGCTGGCAGCCATGATAATAACGATGACCGGAAATGTAATTCCCAACGGGGTATCCACGTTGAGCAAGATACGATACAAGATAAATCCTATCACCCAGAGAATCATATTGATTCCATTTACCGATTCACTGCTATGGTCTCGATGCAGGACGAAATAATCCGAAATTAATATGGCCGTCATCGGTGCAAAGACAGATCCTATGAGGTAGAGAAAATCTTGAAATTGATCCGCCGCCGCAAACACTGCCAGCAGGACACCTAAAACAGTAGCAACAAGTGCCAATATCTTTTCCGATACCTGCGGAAAAATACTTCTACCGCTTACCCCAGCCGAGAAAGCATCCAGGAATGTCGTCGTAACCGTCGATAATAAAACGACAAGAATACCTGCAATCCCCATACCGGCTCCCAACATGATCGCGGCGATGTCGTCCTGCCCGGTAAGCAGGGCAGCGCCCATGCCGATAAGAAACATCCACGAACTGGCAATGAAATACGTCGTACAACTTACGGCTGTAGCCCGGCCCGGATTTTCTGCCGTGCGGGTGTAATCCGAAATAATAGGAAGCCATGATAATGGCATGGCAACTGCCAATTCAACACCTCCGCCAAACGAAATATCGCCTGCTGCCTGCGGCGTATTGCCCTGAAAGACGACAACACTCAGAATAATCGTCAAAATAAATAATGCTGCAATCACAACAATATTTATTTGCCCCAGCTTCTTCAATCCCAGAAGGATCCATAGCGCAATGAGGAGGCCCAGGATAACACTCCATACCGATGTCCCTATCACAACAATCGTATTCGCAGCCAACGCTGCACTGGCTACCATGACTGCCGTCCAACCGATAAGCTGAATGACATTCAGCCCGGCAAATAACAGCGCTCCCTTCTGACCAAAGGAGATACGCACTGTTTCCATCGCACTCATCCCGGTCCGGCCGCCAATAAGTCCGGCAAGGAACATGACCGTCCCGCCAATGAGATGACCTATGATAATAGCCGCAAATCCTTTAATGAACCCCAAAGGCGCCAGCAACATGCCCGTCAGTATTTCTGCAATAGAAATACCCGCTCCAAACCATAGCAGCCCATTTGAAAATACCGATGTTTTGTTTTTATCCATTATATATAAATACCTTCCCTTCCTGTGATATACTGCTACAGTGTAGTATATCACAGGTCGGTCTGAAATTATAGTAACCCCGGCTGGAAGAGCTCCCTGTCATTATTTACAAATACGGTCCGCCCAGGCAAACAATTCATCCAAATCGTAATCACCGCCATGTCCCTGCCCCCAGGGTGATGAAAAATCAACATCGTATCCTGCATTCTGCAGTTTCAAGGCCAATACGGCCGGCACGGATATAACTGTATCCCGGTCCTTCGCTCCATGACGAATGCGCCAATGTTTTGCTACGGTTGCCCGACCATTACCGATATAATTCAATGGATTCATCTCTCTGACGATGTTTTTATCGGCTATCCTGCTCTTTTTTACTGTTGAATATTTCTGACTGTATTTCGTGAAATGTTGCTTATCCATCGCCGCCGTACCAAATTCCTGGTTTTCAGCCCCGCTCAAATCAAAGGCATCAAAAGCCGGTACTGCCTTAAGACGGGTCACATAGGAAGCGTATTTTTCCATATCCATGGCCGTGACCGTGCCATCACGAATCGTCAGCCAATCCATTGCTGACAGGTCCATCCCATCATCCAGTGCTTTTTGTGCAGAAGCTATATATATCGATTGGATATAGTCCTTAAATGTACCGTTTCCTTCTTTATCAAGGGTCAATAGTACCCCTTTGGCATCTTTCAAATCCAGGCTGTTAATATATGCTGCATAACTGCTTTTTAATGTTTGCGAAGCCGTTATTTGTGCTGCTGTCAGGGACTGCGCCTGAGCCGATTCTCCCGGTGCATTATCCGGTCGCCCCGGCTGTTGTATAATTACCGGTCCCGGTCCCAACGGGATAATCTTGCCATGACCGCCTCTGATGAACGCCGGCATCAAAGCCCCTCCCCGGCTGCTTTGGTGATATTCATGAACACCGTTGAAGACCCATTCATAGGCCATATCGGCATGATCCAGATCGGTAATGGGGCAATAGACACTGGATGCAAAAATATCATCTCGTTCGTCAGCTGCGCCGAGAGCCTGTAAATACGGTTCATAGTCCATGCTGTCTCCGGTAGCTCCCATAAGCGCTGACAAAGCTCCGCCGGCACTGGTTCCGTCAGAAATTATTTTTTCTGTATCACCGGGAATGCTTCCTTTATTATGACGTATATAACGGACAGCCGCTTTCATATCGACTATACAGGCAGGCGCCTTCCCGATATAGTTTCCCTTAGCATCCGCTGTCGTACGCCCTCTGGCACCAGGAGCGGCAACTACATGCCCTCTGGCTAATGCAATCAGGATAGCATTGGGGTCTCCCATCATGCGATCCTGTTCCGAAGGAGTGCCTGCCTGCGCCGGCATATATCCTCCTACTGTATTAGGCATGAAAATCGGAGCTGTCCAGGCCGTATATCCGTTAATCGTCTGCCCTTCATAATACTCTTCAGGAACATATATATTCATCGATTGACAATCTTTATTCACCGGTTTTGCTACATACACCCGATCGGTATACGCACGAAAAACAACGGCATGACCATCGACATGCATGGTCTGCTTATCATACCGGCTGGTATCTATATCAAGAGTCCCTGCCTGCGCCGCCGGTTTAGAAGTTTGTACAGCTGATGCCGAATCATGAATATCCCGTCCTGGCATTCCGCTATCCGACGAAGCAAATGCAGTCGTGCCGCAAAATAATAGTGTCGCTAAAACGGCAGCGGATACCTTCTTTAATTCTTTTTCCATATATATTCTCCTTTCTCTGACTTAAAATTGAATGTACTTTATTGTACCACAAATTCCGAAACACAGACAAAGCTCCTTGTTTATAGCAGTATATTGTGCTCTTTGTCACAATTCCGTATAACATCCACCATGTAATCTTTCCATGCCTTTCGTCTCCTCCTGTTCTATGCTATACTTGCATATATAATCATAATTTATATTACAATACTATACAGGGTGATAAATATGAAAATAAACAACAAAGTAAAACTAGCCATTGTTGTCGTCCTTCTTGCTGCCTGCTCCGCCGGCGGCTACCAATATTATCAGACACAACAAACCGCTAAACAGGCCGCCGCTATTGAAACTGCTGATGTACAACGCATGAATTTAAAATCAACAGTTTCAGCAACAGGGACAATCAATCCCGTTGATTCCGTCGAAGTTTCACCGAAAATTACCGCTCGTATTACTTCGATCCTCGTAAAGGAAAACGATACCGTCTCCTCCGGCCAGACCGTCGCCACACTCGATGGTAAAGATTACGAGGCTAAGCGGGATCAGGCTCAGTACAAGGTAACTAATACGAAGCAAGATTATGAACGCTACCTTTACCTCTACCAGGTAGGTGCCGGAACAAAACAAGCATTAGATACTGCCGAATACAACTATAATACGGCTGTCAGTGCCCTGTCTGAAGCCGAATCGGACGTCAATGAAACCATTATTACGGCCCCCATGTCCGGTGTCGTTGTCGGTGATCCCAAACCGGTGGGAACCATGGCCGTACAAGGGAACAGCAATCCGACGGTTATCATGCGTATCGCTGATACGTCAACCAAACAAATCCAGGCTAAAATTGATGAAACGGATATCGGCCAAATCAAGCTCGGCCAGAATGCCACTTTTACGGTAGATACCTATTCAGGACAAACATTTACAGCCCATGTATCGAAGATTTCCCAAACCGATACGTCGAACACCTGGGATACGAACAGCTCCAGCAGCTCGTCCTCTTCGTCTTCTTCCTCTTCATCGTCGGCCAGTGTCATTTATTATTATGTCACCCTCGACGTAGATGATCCCGATAATGTTCTCCGCCTGGGCATGACCGCCCGGGTCGACATCGAAACAGCCGATGTAAACGATGCTCTTGTCGTCCCTATCGCTGCTTTGAAGACGGATGACAATGGCTCTTACGTCCTGCGTGTCAATAGTGCCGGCCAGACGGAACAGGTTGCTGTCACCACCGGGATCATGAGTGATGAATACGTCCAAATCCTGAGTGGTCTTGATGCTGGAGACAAGGTATCTATTACGTACAACACTTCTTCCAGCAAATCTTCCAGCTCGTCATCTTCATCAAGTAAAAATAAACAACAGGGTCCACCGCCAATGTAAGGACAAGGGAGGGTCCATCATGAACCATGCAGTTATTGAATTAAAAGATATCAAAAAAATATACCATATCGGCGGCGAAGATTTCGCTGCCCTGGCTGGTATTACTCTGGAAATCAACGAAGGAGAATTCGTTGCCCTTATGGGGCCATCCGGTTCCGGCAAATCGACGCTCATGAACATCTTAGGTTGTCTTGACCGTCCCTCCTTTGGCTCTTATCAACTTGGCGGCAAAGAAGTCGCCTATCTGTCGGATGATGAATTGGCCATCACACGAAACCGTCGTATTGGCTTCGTCTTCCAAAATTTCAATCTCCTATCCCGCATTACCGCCCTGGATAATGTAGCTCTTCCACTGGTATATGCCGGCATCGGCCGTAAAGAGCGAAATGAACGAGCCATGGAAAAATTACGTTCCGTTGGTTTGGAAACCTGGGCCTATCACCAGCCAAATGAATTGTCCGGCGGCCAGCGCCAACGTGTAGCCATCGCCCGGGCATTAGTCAATAATCCTCATATCATCATGGCCGATGAACCTACAGGGAATCTGGATACAAAATCTACAAGAGATATTATGAAACTTTTTGAAGTCCTTCACGAAGAACGTAAAACGGTCATTTTGGTCACCCATGAACCGGAAATCGCGGCTTGTGCCAGCCGCCAGCTTCTCCTCTGCGATGGGAAGATTACTCGTGATGAAGGAAAAGGAGTGGTCATGGATGTTGTTTAATGAAAGTATAGCTATCGCTGTAACTGCCTTGTTGTCCAATAAAATGCGGTCTATCCTGACCATGTTGGGCATTATCATCGGTGTCGCCGCGGTCATCATCATGATTTCCATCGGTTTTGGCGTCCGTGCAAATGTTACCAGCTCCATTGCCAGTCTGGGCAGTAATATGCTCATCGTATCCCCGGGCTCCACCAATAATGGCGGCGTCCGTTCAGCCGCCGGTTCCAGTCAAAAACTGAAATATGACGACGCTGTCGCCATCAAAAATAAAATCAAAAACATCGACTATGTATCCCCAACCGTAAACAGTTCTTATCAAATTGTCCACGGCAATGAAAACTGGAATTCCTCGGTTTACGGCGTCACCCCGGAATACCTGAAAATTCGTTCGCTTACTGTAGAAAGCGGCTCCTTCATTACCGAAAGCGATCTCAATTCCCGTAATCGTGTCGCTATTATCGGTCCTACCGTTGCTACGAATCTCTTTGGCACGACGAATCCCGTAGGTAAAAATATCCGTGTCAATAACCAGCCGTTTAAAGTCATTGGCGTCCTGCAGGCAAAAGGCCAGTCCAGTATGGGTACGGACCAGGATGATATGGTTATCGTTCCCCTGACAACGGCACAGGAACGGCTCATGGGCATTACCTATGTCCGTTCCATCAACATCCAGGTCTCCAGTGCTGATAAAATCGAATCCGTACAAAGCCAGGTAGAAACACTGTTACGACAACGGCATCATATTGCCGAAGGCAAGGATAACGACTTTACGGTCCGCAATCTGACCAGCCTGATGGAAACCATGACCAGCACGACGACCATGCTTACGATATTTTTAGGCAGTATCGCTGCTATTTCGCTTCTCGTAGGAGGTATCGGCATCATGAACATCATGATGGTATCCGTAACCGAACGAACACGGGAAATCGGTATCCGCAAAGCATTGGGAGCAACCTTCCAAAATATCATGACCCAGTTCCTCATCGAATCCATTGTCATCGGCGTAATCGGTGGCCTTTTAGGGGTTACGATTGGTGTTGGCGGGTCCCTGCTCATTTCCAAATTCACTAGTTTCAATACCGTAATTACGTTAGCACCGATTCTCCTCTCTTTTGGTTTCTCTGTCGGTATCGGACTTTTCTTCGGTATTTATCCGGCTAAGAAAGCTGCCCGTCTCGATCCTATCGAAGCATTGCGCTACGAATAATCTTATATGTGCATCCTTGATCGTATATAAATAACCGCTCCAGGAATGAGGACCCATGCGGGCTCGTTCCCAGAGCGGTCTTTTTATATCTTACATACCGTTTTCCTGACTTATATTTATTCCCTGATCCATCGTCTGATATCATCTTCGGCATCCATAATCGTTGTGCCAAAAAGCATGATACCTTTTTCTACCTTAGCCTGCGGGCACAGTGCATGAATATCTTCCAGACTACGTCCCCAGCCGCTTCCTTCGTGCGTACAGAAAGGCTTGATCACTTTACCTGCAAAGTCATGTCCTTCCAGGAAGGTCCACATAGCCATCGGCATGGTGCCGCACCAATTAGGATATCCCAAAAAGATGACTTCATACTCACTCATATCTTCTATATCGTTTTGCAATACCGGACGAGCATCTTCTTCATTTTCTTTACGGGCGATTGCCACTACTTTATGATAATCGTCATTGGGATATACCGCAGCCGTACGAACATGGAACAATTCGCCACCTGTATATTTGCGGATCATATCCGCAGCTCTTTCTGTATTACCTACAGGCAAATCAACGAGCTTACCACTGGCATAATTCATGCCGGCATGGGAAAAATATGCAATGAGGCATTTCTTTTCTCTATAATTCATGTGCGTTTCACCCTCCACCACTACAAAATAACATCGTATACATTTATTATACGGCAAAATAAACGGAGTGGCTAGTAATTCTCATGCAGATTTGAAAACATCCAGGATATTCATCACTAATAAGAATAAATATGATTTTATTTTTATATGCTGTTAAACCAGTCCCCGTCTTTTCAACTATTCACTAATGTAGTAGAATAATAGTGTTAACATAATAAAGATGTTATTAAGGAGGGCAATTTTATGGCTCATGTAAATGAAAACTATTTGAAACTCCCCGGCAATTATTTATTTGCCACGATTGCAAACAAAGTGGATGCCTATGCAAAAGCGCATCCTAATGCCAATATTATCCGTCTGGGCATCGGCGATGTCACCCGTCCCCTGGCTCCGGCTATCATTGAAGCTATGCACAAAGCTGTCGATGAAATGGGAAGTGCTGATACCTTCCGTGGTTACGGCCCGGAACAAGGCTATGATTTTCTCCGCAACGCCATCATCAAAGGAGATTATGAACCCCGCGGTATCCATCTCGATACCGATGAAATCTTTATCGGCGATGGTGCTAAAACGGATGTCGCTTATATTCAGCAAATATTTGGCAGCGATTTAAAATTTGCTGTCGCTGACCCGGTATACCCGGTATACCTTGACTCTAATGTCATGATGGGACACACCGGCAACTGGAATGCCGGCAAAGGCATATACGATGACGTCGTATACCTTCCCTGTACTCCGGAAAATGGTTTCAAAGCTGAACCACCGACAGAAAAAGTGGATATCGTATATCTTTGCAACCCCAGCAATCCTACCGGTACGGCCATGACTGCTGCCGAACTCACAAACTGGGTCAACACCGCAAAGAAAAATAACTTCGTCATCATTTATGATTCGGCGTATGAAACCTATATTACCGAACCGGATGTCCCCCACAGCATTTTTGAAATCGAAGGTGCCAAGGACGTTGCCATCGAACTGCGCTCTTATTCAAAATGCGCTGGATTTACAGGCACCCGCTGCTCCTATGTCGTCGTACCTAAAGCAGTGAATGCCTATACGAATGACGGGCAAACCATTGCCCTGAATCCGTTATGGAACCGTCGGCAGTGCACGTTCTTCAACGGCACCCCTTACATCGTACAGCGTGCTGCCGAAGCATATTATACACCGGCAGGACAGAAACAGTGCCTGGCTGATGTTAAGTACTACATGGAAAATGCACACATCATCCGTGACGGCCTGACCAAAGCCGGCTACACTGTCTATGGCGCTACTAATTCTCCATATGCCTGGGTCCAGACTCCGAACGGCATGAAAAGCTGGGATTTCTTTGACCTTGTCCTCGATAAAGCCCAAGTCGTCACCACACCGGGTACCGGCTTTGGCCCTCACGGCGAAGGTTACATGCGCTTAACCGCTTTCAGTACCAGAGAAAATACTCTCGAAGCCGTACAGCGCATTGCCAATTTAAATTTGATTAAATAAAAGGTGGTCTAACCATTGAGTACCAATTTGGAAATCGGCATTGTCGGTCTGCCGAATGTCGGTAAAAGCACATTGTTTAATGCTATTACCAAGGCCGGCGCAGAAGCTGCCAACTATCCCTTCTGCACAATTGAACCCAACGTCGGTGTAGTAGAAGTCCCGGATGCCCGCATCCAGGTCCTCACCGATATGTACAAACCAAAACGCACGATTCCCGCTGTCACCCGCTTTGTCGATATTGCCGGACTCGTTGCCGGAGCTTCAAAAGGTGAAGGATTAGGAAATAAATTTTTAAGCCATATCCGTGAAACAGATGCCATTGCTGAAGTTGTCCGCTGTTTTGAAGATTCTAATGTAACTCACGTAGACGGCTCTATCGACCCGGTCCGGGACATTGAAACCATCAATACCGAACTCTGCCTGGCCGATCTGGAAACAACCCAAAAAAGAGCCGACCGGATTGCTAAAGTCGCTCAATGCGGCGATAAAGCAGCCCGTATCGAATATGACGTCTTAAAAAAAGTACTGGCTTCCCTGGAAAATGGTGATCCGGTCCGCAAAGCGGAATTGACAAAAGACGAACTTCCCCAGATAAAGGATTTGAATCTCCTTACATTGAAGCCTATCATTTATATCGCTAATGTTGCGGAAGATGAAGCTTCTGACCCCGATTCCAATCCCCATGTCAAAGAATTGGAATCCTATGCCAAAACCGAAGGCGCTCAGGTTGTTGCCGTTTCTGCCAAAATCGAAGCAGAAATTGCCGAACTCCCCGATGATGAAGCAAAAGACTTTCTGGAAGAATTAGGACTTCCGGAAGCCGGCCTGGACAAATTAATCAAAGCCAGCTATGCCCTTCTTGGTCTGATCAATTTCTTTACTGCCGGCCCGGATGAAGTACGTGCCTGGACAATCGTCAACGGAACCAAAGCACAAAAAGCCGCTGGCAAAATCCACACCGATATTGAACGGGGATTTATTCGTGCTGAAATCGTTTCCTATAATGATCTGATTGATTGTGGCAGCGAACAAGCCGCAAAAGAAAAAGGACTCATCCGCCTCGAAGGCAAAGATTATATCATGCAAGATGGTGATGTCACCTATTTCCGTTTCAACGTGTAGTCATGCCATCGCAGCAAATTTAAAAACTTCAGTTTAACAAAAAAAGAATCAGATTAAAATCTGATTCTTTTTTTGTTAAATAAACAGGGTCATATTGCCTTTTTCCGATGCGGCTAAGAAGGTCCCTACACCAGCTACTTCTATATCATCCAACAATTCTTCTCTGCGGATACCCATAGCATCCATGGACATCTGGCAAGCCAGGATCCGTACCCCCTGTTTACGGGCCTGTCCGATGAGCTCTTCCAATGAATTGATATTCTTATCTGCCATGACTTTTCTCATCAGTTTGGTCCCCATACCCATCATATTCATCTGGGACAATTTCAATCTTTTACTCCCTCTGGGCATCATCCATCCAAACATTTTTTCCAACACTTTTTTATGGACAGACACCGGCTGGGATTTACGAATCGCATTTAATCCCCAGAAGGTAAAGAACATCGTTACATGTTTTCCCATGGCCAATGCCCCATTGGCTATGACAAAGGCCGCCATGACCTTATCAAAATCGCCACTGAAAACGATAATCGTCTTGTCGTCATTTTTAGGCAATACATCTGACTGTTGTCGCAACTGTATTGCCTGACCTACTCCCCCTTGCGTACCCATACACTGACCTTGCCCTTGCTCTTTTCCCGATGTACCACAGTATTCCCGGTCGTCTGGCACCAGGCTTCACTGTCCTGCCAAAATCCCGGATCAGAAGCGGTAAATTTACCGATTTCACTACTCTTCATCGTATCCATCGCTTCTTTTAACTTCATGAGCGGTCCCGGGCAGGCAATGCCGGTTATATCGAATTCCTTATCAAACGCTACCGTCTGGGAGGACACCACCGCTGCCTGACTTTGCAGCTGCCGTTCCGGCGGCTGCGCTGTCGGACTGGCCGTAAAATCCTGATCGTTTATATTCATGATACCACCTTGAAGACTTTTTACATGAAATCCCTTCTGTCGCAGTATCCGTTCAGCATAATAACTGTTTTGCCCTACTTTGCAAAGCGTAATATAAAATTGGGCTGGATCCAATTCAGAAAGGCGTGAACGCAATTGAGCCAGGGGAATATGAATGTACTTCTCCACCATCACCGGTACATACCCCTCAGGCGGACGGACATCAATCACTACCGCCCCCTGGTCAACAGCAGCCTTCATGTCATCATAGGTTACATTTTCCATCAGTCCATCCAAAACATTTTCCGCAGCGAAACCAGCCATGTTGACTGCATCTTTAGCCGAGCCAAAAGGTGGGGCATAGGCTGATTCCAATTCAGCCAATTCGTGTACATCCCCGCCATGACGCAGCACGGCAGCGATTACATCAATGCGTTTATCGACCCCATCTGTTCCATATATCTGAGCCCCGAGCACCGTTCCGCTCAGATTGAAAATTAATTTGATAGCCATTTTAACAGAACCCGGATAATATCCGACATGGTTATCCGCATAGATGCGTACAGTCTTGTATTCCTGTCCCCGCGCTGCCAATGCCCGTTCATTCTCTCCCGTAGCACCAAACGCCAAATCAAACACTTTAAGGATAAATGTTCCCTGGGCGCCCGGATAATGGGTTTCATGGCCTGTAAGATTATTGGCAGCAATGCGTCCCTGGTGACTAGCCGGTCCCGCCAATGCCAGACTCATCGGCACATCCGTATGGACCCGGAACGTCTGCACCGCATCACCGACAGCATATATATTGGGAATATTAGTTTGCATCATATCATTGACAACGATATAGCCCCGCTGATTTAATTCGATACCGCTGCCTTGCAAAAATTGCGTTTCCGGGCGTATACCAATAGAGGCCACCACGAAGTCGGCCTCTATGTTTCGTCCGCTCTGCGTTGTAACGACAATTTTATCACCTTGTTCCGTAAACGTACTGACTCCATCTTTCAAGATTAATCCAATACCATGATCATTCATTTCACGTTCGGCCCGCAATACCATATCCGTATCAAAAGGTGCCAAAATATGCGGTGCCGCTTCAATAATCGTCGTCTCCAAGCCACGTTGCCGTAGGTTTTCAGCCATTTCTACACCTATGAATCCGCCACCGATTACCACGGCCTGGCCAGTACCGGCCAATGAATCCGCCAATGAACGAATCGCATCAATGTCCGGAATCGTACGGACCATATGAACGCTAGGATTATCGATTCCCGGGATAGATGGCTTCAGAGGTACTGCTCCCGGAGACAGGATCAGTCCATCATATCGTTCCGTATACATTTTACCGGCGTGCAGAATAGTCACATTCTGCTGTTCCGTATCTACGGATACAACGGTGCTTTCCGTTCGAATATCGATATTAAAACGTCCCTGTACCGATTCTGCCGTCTGTACGATTAACCGCGAGCGGTCTGTAATGACATTGCCAACATAATATGGTAAGCCGCAATTCGCAAAGGAAATATACGGCCCCCGTTCCACTAAAATAATTTTTGCTTCTTCATCTAACCGGCGCAGCCGTGCCGCCGCTGATGCACCTCCGGCTACACCACCGACAATAATATATGTTTTCATTCGGATTCATCCCCTTTCGATTCTTCTGGAAATAATATAGCTAATATTTGTTTTATCGTACCATTGCACAGACTGTATGTAATTTCTACGCCATGCCTTTCTGCCTTCACAATGCCTGCCATGCGAAGTTTCTGTAAATGTTGAGAAATCGTAGACTGCGGTTCTTGTAAGCACGACTGCATATGAGATACATTACATTCCCCATGATGCCATAGCCCGCGGACAATACACAGCCGTACGGGATGCGAAATTACCTTTAATAAATCTGCGGTTTCTTGTAACTGCAATAGGTCATTATGGTTTATATATATTTTCCTTTCTCCATCTGTATTATATATCAATATATTTATATATTACGATATATAAATATAAATGTCAATGCTAAAAAAGACATCCGGATAACTTTTCCCGATGTCTTTTGAGGTTCTCACTTGCAAATGCAGTTTTAAGGCTTTATTTTAAATTCATAACCTTTTCATACGCTTCTGCCAATTGATTGAAATTATGGATGGAAACTGCTTTCCACGTGCCATCTTCCTTTTGCACCATATCTATCTTAAGGACAAAATCCTTCTGCAATTTCTGCTCTACTAATTTGACCGTTACGACAGCTTTCTTGCCCGTTTTCTCCGTTTTACTGACGCCATAATAATTAACTGCATTCGTATGGATTTCCGGAATAGTGATGCCTGCTTTTTTCCATATGGAATTCTGCTTAAACAACATATCCTTATCTTCATCACGGCCATTTTCCACATAGTCTTTCGTCTGTTTCGTCAATGCATTGACAACGTCTTCCTTCAACGGATTTCGCACGGCCTGGACAGCATCGCTGCTTTCTTCGCCAAGTTCTTCAATATCATATTGGGTCAAATCATCAAATGCTTTTCCATATACATCTCTTATATCGATATGTTTTTCTACCTTATTCCAATCATGGCTTTTTATGCCTTCCCGAATAAGATTTAAAGAATATCCCGGTGTCTTGATCCAATACAAGAAATACCAGGAAATAAAACAAAGGACAAGAATGCCCATCATCGATACTGTAAAAATAATTTTTTGTCTTCGATTCAACGATATCATCCCAAAACACTCCTTACTACATTATATTAGGTTCAAAATATAATATATACTCTTTTTTGAATTAGTTCAATAAAATTATCGCCAAAATCAAAAATTATTTTTACTGACGATTTTAACTATAGGAATCCTAATCGCATATAGTTATTATTCATCTGATATCGTCGCTGCTTTTCGTCTCCACCAGGAAGCCCGTATCGGATTCCAAGGTACTCCCAAAGCCTTTTCATAGCATTCAGCAATATTTCTCATTCCGTCTGCATACTCATTTTGTGCCGATTTCAAGAACCAGGCCGCTGCTTTTTCTGCATTTTTTTCAACACCATGCCCATCACGATACAGCTGTCCCAGGTTATTTTGAGCCGGACCATCACCATTAAGGGCCGCCTTTGTATACCAATAAAAAGCCTTTTCATAATTTTGGACTAATCCCAATCCTGTCTCATAGAGATATCCCAAATTATTCTGAGCTGTCTTGTTTCCTTTTTTAGCCGCCATCGTATACCAAAACGCGGCTTTAGATTCATCCTTCTCACCGGCATACCCGAACTGATACATGATCGCCATATTGCACTGCCCATGACAGTTACCATGATGAGCGGCGCGTTTATACCAATATAATGCTTGTTTGTAATCCTGAGCGACTTTTATCCCCATCTCATACAAATGTCCCAGGTTATTTTCTGCAAGGTCATACGATTGTTTGGCCGCCTTTCTATACCAAAACAATGCTTTAGCGATATCTTCTTTTACACCTATCCCATATTCATACTGATACGCAAAATTATATTGACTTTCTACATTGCCCTGACGAGCCGCCATACCATACCAATATGCCGCCCATTTCTGCTCCGGCAAATCTTCTTTTTCAAAAAAATAGAAATCTCCAAGAGTACCTTGGGCCGCAGTGTCTCCGGCAAAAGCCTTCTTTTGTAATACCGCTATTTCAGCTTCCATCATGCACGACCCTCCTGGCATCCCTTGTTGAATCAGTATAAAAACGAAATACCCTGTCTCTCTACTCAAAAAGAGGGCACCGCATTCTCTCCCATTCGGGATATTCACCATTGCAACCACAACGATGACAAGAAATACGGTGTCCATATTTATCATTATGATATATCTAATTATTTTTTCCCTTGTTTAAACAACGTCATCATTTCCATCGTCAGGCTGGCATGTTCCGTATCCTCAGGAATATCCTCGCGGGATATCCACCGGGCGGCCGCCAATTCATCATGATCGACGTTAAGCGTACTGTCTCCATCAAGATCACAAAAAAATCCGAAAAGAAGCG